>RFIV01000047.1 GCA_003695085.1 Gammaproteobacteria bacterium | reverse complement strand
GCTTGAAGTTATCCAGATCCATGAACAGCAGGGCCGGGGTCAGCTCGTAACGGCGGGCGCGATTGAGCAGCTTCTTCAGCCGGTCGGACAGCAAGGACCGGTTGGGCAGATCGGTCAGCGGGTCGTGCGTGGCCAGATAGAACGCCCGCTCCTCCGCCCGGCGGCGCTCCGAGACTTCCCGTGAAAGGCGGATGTTGCTGCGCGCCACCCAGGTCAGGATCGCCAGTGCTGTCAGAAACAGCGCCCCCAAACCAATGGCCCAGGGCATGAGCACCCCCCAACCGACCGATTTTCGGGGCTCATAGAGAAAACCGTCCAGGGAAAGGTTCTTGGGTATCATGCCCAGATTGGCCAACTGGTCGCGAATCTTTTCCCAGCGCACCCGGCTCATGTGGCCGATGTCCACCACCTCACTGAGCATCAGGGTTTCCAGCGTGTTGGCTTCATAGGTCAGCTTTGCCGGGCTGGCATTTTGCGCGTACTGGTTGAGTATCAGCTGCACCAGCTCATTCTTGTGCTCCAGCGCATAGCGCCAGCCCTTGAGGGTGGCCTGCCGGAACGCCTCCACGTCTTCCGGCGCATCGTCAATCAAGCCCCTGCGGGTAAACAGCACATCGGCATAGAAATCCACCCCATAGTCACGCGGGTTGATGATCAGCGGCTCCAGGCCTTGCTCGATCAATGTGAAGGGCTCATTGCTGATATACCCATTGTACAGATCCACCCGGTCTTCGATCAGGTCCCGAATGTCATAGGAGGGGGGCACTTTCTGAATCCGGTCCTGCAGCCCGAGATGGTGAAGCAGTGTGACCAGCTCGCCCCCTTGCTGGGCCTTGGGCACCATCACCCGGGCACCGATCAGATCGGACGGCGTCCTGATCTTGCGCCCGGCTATACCAATGAAGGCGCCGGGCGAGTGCTGCATGATGGCCGCCAGTGCGACAATGGGTTCGCCCTTTGCCCAGGACTCGAGAAGCCCGGTGTTGCTGATGGCAAAGTCTGCTCGCCCGGAGGTGACCTCGGCCACCAGATCCAGCCCCGGCTGAATGGGCTTCAGGGTAACGTCCAGCCCGGCCTGATCGTAGTAACCCTGGTGCAGGGCAGCGTAATAACCGGCGAACTGAAACTGGTGATGCCACTTGAGCTGAACGATGAACTCGCGGGCAGCAAGATGACCGGACAATAACAAACAAAGACAGACCATCAACAGGCGGCGTGCGGCTGACCAGCTGATTGCTTCCTTTCGCTTGAGGGTAGGGCAGGCATCCATGGCGCTCACTCTCACGAGAATGTGACTTTTTCAAGGTTCAGTATAGAGGCTCTGAACCGGGGCGTCCAAAAAGTGAGCAAATATCAAGTCTGCCGGCAGGCGGGGAAGCATGCCGCCCTGCCGGCTATCGGCTCAGTCGCCTTCAAACTCGCAGAGGGTAAAGACGGGCAGATCCTCGCCGCGCATGCGTGACGACCCCCCGAGGTCCGGCAGGTCGATGACGGCGGCGCATTCCACGATCTCGCCGCCCAGTTTGCGAATGAGGCTGGCTGCCGCGAGCATGGTGCCGCCCGTTGCAATCAGATCGTCCACCAGCAGGACCCGGTCACCGGGGCGGATGGCATCCTTGTGCAGCTCCACTTCCGCTTCCCCGTATTCCAGCGTGTAGCTTTCGCTGACCGTGTCGAACGGCAGCTTGCCCTTCTTGCGCACGGGGACAAAGCTGGTATTCAGCTCGTATGCGATGGGCGCGCCGATGATGAAACCCCGGGCATCCACACCGGCCACGACATCCAGCTTTTCGCCGTGGTAGCGGTGGACAAACGCATCAATCAGCTTGCGAAAGACCGTACGATCCTGCAGGGCCGTGGTGATGTCCCGGAACTGTACACCGGGTTGGGGCCAGTCCGGCACCGTGCGAATGGCCTCGCGGATGCAGTCTCGAAAATAGGGATCAGCCATGTCAAATACCTGTGAGCGGGCTGCCCGATGGGGCAGCCACTGAAATGGAATGAAAAATCAGCCGAAGAAGGCGAATTTTACAACAAAGAGCGCGGACACCGCATACAGCGCCACATTCAGCTGGCTGGTCTTGCCACTGAACAGCTTGAGCAGTGTATAGCTGATGAAGCCCAGTGCAATGCCGTGTGCAATGGAGAAGGTGAACGGCATGGCCAACGCTGTGACGGCAACGGGTGCCGCTTCGGTGATGTCCTCCCAGTCCACCTGCTTCAGGCCGGAACACATCAGTACGGCGACATACAGCAGGGCCGGCGCGGTGGCGAAGGCCGGAATCATCAGCGCCAGCGGTGAGAAGACCAGGCTGAGCAGAAACAATCCGGCCACGACCACCGCCGTCAGACCGGTGCGGCCACCCGCGGCAATCCCGGCGGTGCTTTCCACGTAACTGGTGACGGTGGATGTACCCAGCGCGGCGCCGCTCATGGTGGCGGCACTATCGGCCATCAGGGCTCGGCCCAGGCGTGGCAGCTTGCCATCCTTGTCCAGCAGGTTGCCCCGGTGAGCTGCCCCGATCAGGGTACCCGAGGTATCAAACAGATCCACGAACAGGAAGGCGAAGATGACGCTCACCAGGCCCACATCCAGTGCACCGGCAATGTCCATCTGCATGAAGGTGGGCGCCATGGACGGCGGTGCGGAGACAATGCCCTTGTATTCCACATGGCCGGTGATGAGACCGACGATGGTGACGGCCAGAATACCGATGATGACGGAGCCCATGACGCGCTTGTACGCCAGCACGCAGATCAGCAGGAAGCCCAGAATGGCCATCAGCTGCGGACCTTCGGTGATCGGTCCCAGGGTCACGAGTGTGGCAGGATGATCGACGACGATGCCCGCATTTTTCAGGGCGATCAGTGCGAGAAAGAAACCAATGCCCGCGCTGATGCCCAGTCGCAGGGACAAGGGAATGGCATTGATGATGTACTCACGGATGCGGAAGATGCTCAGCACGAAGAAGAGCAGACCGGAAATGAACACCGCACCCAGTGCCACCTGCCAGCTGTAGCCCATGCCCAGGACGACGGCGAAGGAGAAGTAGGCATTCAGCCCCATGCCCGGCGCCAGCGCAATCGGGTAGTTGGCCAGCAGGCCCATGATCAGCGTGCCAATGGCCGCTGCGATACAGGTGGCGGTAAAGACCGCCCCGAAATCCATCCCGGTCTTGCTCAGAATATCCGGGTTGACGACGATGATATAGGCCATCGTCAGGAAAGTGGTCAAACCGGCAATCACCTCCTGACGGACGGTGGTGCCATGTTCTTTGAGTTGGAACAGCTTTTCCAGCATGTGCTCAGCCCTGTCTGCCTGGTTGAAAAACGCGCATTTTACAGGCGAGTGGCGGGGGTGTCAGTCAGAATGCGTACGGGGTTTCCACTATATGGGCCGGTGAGTCCGGGATCAGTGACTCACCGGCACGGTGCATGCCCGCTTACAGGGCCACAACAGCCAGCAGAATCAGGCCGAGTGCCTGGGCCAGGTAGGTTACCGTTGCGCCCACGCGTCGGGTCATGAAATTGGACGCCAGCATCCCATGGGCATGCAGCACCCGGCTGAGGGTGAACGCGACCACCAGACCGGTCAGCCAGAGGCCGTTGAAGCCCAGAATTTCCAGCGCCAGCACCAGCAGCAGAAACAGCGGAACCTGCTCGATGCCGTTGGCATGGGCGCGGATGGCGGCCTTCATGCGTTTGTTGTCGCCGTCGCCGTAGGCGATTTTCTCCTGTATCCGCACACGGGACACATTGAGTGCCAGCAGCAGAAGCAGGGCACCGTTGGCCAGCACGGCCGCAGCAAAGTGATTCAGCATTTCTCTCTCCTTATCGGTTGACGTCATTCAAGCACGACGCCCGGCGGGCGTCCACCGATCAGAGGGTCATTTCCCCGCAGCGCGGGGTCAGAAAGGCCTGTTTCAGCGCCTCACCTTCAAGGCCCAGAGCGCACAGGTGGTAGAGCTTGGTGTAGGCGGCTTCGAGCGTCATGTCGCCCGCCGGTACCAGGCCGGCACGGGCCAGCTTCGTCCCCGTGGCGTAGCTGGCGGAGACCGCGCCCTGCACGCATTGGGTCACGTTGACCAGCACGGTGCCCTGACGGGTGAGGGCTTCCAGCGCCTGGATGAAGCCGGCGTCCCCTGCCGGGCCGTTGCCGACACCATAGGTGCGCAGGATCAACGCCCGGGCACCCTGGCCCATCTGCCGCAGCAGGTCGCCGGTGAGCCCCGGATACAGGTGGCACACCCGCACTTCGTTATGGGTATAGTCGGGCAGCTCAAAGGCCGGTTGTGCCGGGCAGGGAAGTACGGCCTCCCGATTCAGTTCAATGAAAATACCGACTTCCGCCAGCCAGGGATAGTTGGGACTGTCGAAGGCATCAAAGCCCGTGGCCTTGTACTTGGAGGCGCGGTTGCCGCGCAGCAGCCGGCCGTTGAAATACAGGCTCACCTCCGGTACCGGATAATCCGCCGCCAGTTCGATCGCGGTCACCAGGTTGTTCTGAGCATCGTTGCGCAGTTCCACCAATGGAATCTGGGATCCGGTGACCACGACGGGCTTGGTGAGGCCACGGAGCATGAAAGACAGGGCCGAGGCGGTGTACGCCATGGTGTCCGTCCCATGCAGGATCACGAAGCCGTCAAAGTCGTCATAGCGGTTGGCAATATCCGTCGCGATTTCATGCCAGTGCGCCGGGCGAATGTCACTGCTGTCGATCAGCTTCGGATACTCGTGCAGCACCAGCTCGGGCAGACTGATGGCCAACCGGGGCGGTATCTTCTCTTCGATCAGTTGGCGGAAGCCGGGTACCGGCGCATAGCCGGCTTCAGTCTGGCGCATGCCAATGGTGCCGCCGGTGTAGGCGATGTAGATGCGTTTTTTCTTCATGCGTGCGCCTTGAGAAAACGGTCGACGATACTGGCAAAGAGTTTCGGTTTCTCTGCATGCAGCCAGTGGCCGGTGCCGGGAATGACTTTCAGCTCCGCTTTCGGGAACAACCGGGCGATGGTCTGACGGTGCTCCGGGCGAATGTAATCGGACGCACCGCCCTTGATGAACAGGGTCGGCCCGCAATAGGGCCCGCCTGACTGACCGGCCATGATCTTGTCATAGCTGGCCTGTATGACCGGCAGGTTGATGCGCCAGGCAAAGCCATCTCCCTCGCGCACCAGATTCTTGAGCAGGAACAGGCGGACGGCGTCTTCGGGCACGTATTCACGCAGGATGGCGTCAGCCTCCTGTCGTGAGGTCAGCTTCGCCGGATCGCCGATGGCGGCCAGACCGGCCATGACACTCTGATGGTGCGGGGGATACTCGACCGGGGAAATGTCCGCCACCACCAGCGCCTTCACCCGGTCCGGAGCGTCAAGCGCCAGCTGCATGACCGTCTTGCCACCCATGGAGTGGCCCAGCAGCGTCGCCTGCTCCAGCCTGGTGGTGTTCATGTAGGTGAGTACGTCCCGGCTCATGCTCGGGTAGTCCATGGTATCGCAGTGGGGCGAGCGACCATGATTGCGCATGTCCAGCGACTGCACCTGATACCCTGCTCCCGCCAGCAGGCGGGCGATGGCGCCCAGATTCTCCATGGAGCCAAACAGACCATGTACCAGAATGACAGGGGCACCTTCCCCCTGAACCTTGTGTGCCAGCCGAATCATCTGTACCTCAAAGCATTAGTGACTGTCGCCAGTGTAGCAGATGCGGCGGACGCGGGAAGTGGTGGAAGGCCGTCAGGTAATTGGCAGTGACGCCGCGTCAGAGACAAGTCTAGCTATTTCTTCCTCAGGCAGAGGTTTGCTGAAGTAATAACCCTGGAAGAATTGACATCCTATTTCGCACAGCCAACCTAGCTGATCGGCCGTCTCCACGCCTTCCACCACGACCGACAAATTATGCGCCTTGGCGATGTGTATGATACTTTCAATCATTTCGCAGGCTTGTTGGTTCCCGCCGACTGAGTCGACAAAGCTTTTGTCAATCTTGAGCTCATCCAGTGGAAGTGACTGCAACAAACTGAGCGAGGAATAGCCTGTACCGAAGTCATCAAGAGATATTCGGAATCCCCCACTTCGTAGTGCCTGCAATGTCGAGACGGCATGCTGCATGTCCGACATGCAAACACTTTCGGTAATTTCCAAAATGATTTCGGTGGGCGGCAGGCCGTGTGATGCGACAATTTCAAGCACCTTCTCGGCAAAATCGGGCTGCTCCAGCTGGTTGTTTGAGATGTTGACTGAAAGACTGAGAGGCTGGAGGGAGAGTTTTCTCAGTTTCTTGAATATCCTGAGGCTTTCCGTCAATACATACTGTCCAAGATCTGGCATCATGCCACAGCGCTCAGCAACTTGAATGAACTCTGCGGGTGACACAAATCCCAGTTCGCTATCATTCCAGCGCACCAGTGCCTCAATGCCAAAAATCCGTCCACTTTCCGTTACCTGGGGCTGGAAAAGCATGTAAAGCTGATGATCAAGCAGTGCTTCACTGAGTCGATGCTGTATCTGAAGGCGGCGCAAGTGAGCTTGTTCCATGTGATGCGCGAAAACCACCAAGTTGCCTCGTAATTTCTTTGCTTCAGCCAGCGCAAGGTGGGCGGCCCGAATGAGTTCGCTCGCTGATGAGCCATGATCAGGGCTTAGTGCTATACCTGCGCTAAGCGTAACTCGAGTACGTATGGGAGAATCCTGCATGCCGGAAGAAACCGTTTGCATGGCATGCCGGCAGTTTTCCACGAGTTGTTCAAGATTGGTGTTGAGTGTGATGATGGCGAACTCATCGCCCATTAGTCTGCCGAGCTGATCGTCTTCACTCAGCAACCCTTTCAGTAAGCGTGCAAGCTCCTTTAGGGCCAGATCACCATAGCTTTCGCCGAACCGGTCATTGATGTTCTTGAAATTATCGATGTTAAGAACAAGTAAAGAAAATTCCCTGTTGTTAGAGATTGTGTTTTCCAGATGCTCGATAAGCCCCCGCCTATTGAGGCATTTGGTCAGGTCGTCGTGGGTGGCCTGATAACTGAGTCTGTTGCGCTGCTCCTCTTCAAAACGCGCGATGGATCGGCATAGTCCAAACAGTGCACTGACCGCAAGGAGAAAAAACGCCCCCCAAACAGCGCTGGATCGAAGAAAAGAAAGGTAAACCACGTGGAGAGGTGCTTGCGAAATCGCCCATAGCCGAAACTTTGGAATGGGGCGGGCACTTGTCAGATATGTGCCTCCCGATTGTTCGGTTTTAAAAGCAACGGCGCTGGCCAGTGATCGGAAGGCCTCTTTCGAAAGATTGAGCTGTTCCATTATAGAAGCGAGATTTCGGGATCGGCTTTGCTCATCGACACGAATTTGACTCCAGGTTTCCGGTGGCACATTTCTTCCGTGCATGAACTGAATATAGCCATCCTGATCCCGAAAAAGGATGACTGCTCCTGAAAGATTTCGTGCATTCTCCCCGCTAAAGCCTTGCAGAATGTCAACCAGCCGAAGTTCGGCAACTACAACTCCCAGTAATTGGTTGTTCGGCGCACGAACGGCTTTCAACAAAGGAACAACCCACTCATCTAGGGGTTGAAGGTAAAATGGGCGACACAGTGTGGCAGAGCGGGCTTGAACCGCTTCCTCAAGGCAAAAACGTGTAGACTCACTGTTCAGAAGGTTGGGATGTTGGCGGGCTAAAAACTCTGAATTGGTAACAGTAAGGGAGCCATCGGGGCGCGCGAAGCCGACCATCGCAAGGTTAGGGTTTGCTTTAATAAGCGAATCCAGAAACTCCTGGAACTGCATGCTTGAAGTCGGCTGTCGCAAGATTCGCCAAGCCATAATATCCAGCACGAGCTCCTCATGAGTGAGCAGGCTTTCGATAGTCTGCGCCACGACATTGGTTCGGGTATTGTGAGCGGAAGCAAATCGCTCATAAGTAACCTGCCAAGCTTTCCAGAGGAGCAGGCAGAATAAAATGGAGCCGATGCACAGTGCCGCGGTGAAAAGTGTCCAGATGTTTCGCTTCAGGAACGCCATGCTTGATGGATCAACGTAGTGCACCCAGGTGGCGCGTGATTGTACCAGCAGAGTATAGCAGTCATTTGTATAGGTTAATGGTACGATTGTTACCAAACATTTCTATGTCATACCTCTATGCCGGGGCGCCTGGTAGAAAATAGTTCACGGGCTGGTGATCAGGATTGACGTAACCGGGCGCAAGTTGGCTTTAGCCAAGCCGCGCAGGGCAAACCTTAGTGGCTAGCCGCGTTAATATGCTATGTGCGGTACGTGCAATCAGCCGGGTAAATGTTCAGTGGCGATCGCCCGAAGGCGCTATTGTACTTTGGCAATAGCGCCCTGATATGTCAGCTTGAATCAGCCGCGGCGACGGCGAGACAACCCGAAACCTGCCAGTCCCAGTCCCAGCAGGGCCAGTGAAGCCGGCTCCGGCACGACGGCCGTAGCATCCACCTTCATGGCATAACCCGTACTACCGCCGTGATCCAGACGCAGCACTTGCAGCGAATGCAGACCGGCACTGACACCATAGAGGGTCAGGTCGTATTCGTGAATACTGGCACCACCCGGGCGTGTCGCACCAAACAGAAAGCTGCCATCCAGCCAGAGCACGATGCCGTTATCGACGCCAAAATCCAGTTTCAGATCCGACATGCTGGTCAGGTTGAAGTCATAGACGATGGCCGTGTCCGTGTTGACGGTCCAGTTTGATGGGATATTGACCGGGCCCGCCGACCAGCTACCGCCCGTGTAATCACCGGCCAGCCAGTCACTGCCGAACTCTGTCGTGAACGTCCAGCCGGGATCGGCGCCCAGCACGATCGTCGGGTCACCTTCAGACGAGTTGGGCCCGACGATGAATCCACCCGGCCCATCCATGGCGGCCAGATCACCCAGCCCTTGGTTGTAAAGGCCCTGTGTGCTGTTGTCGATGATGACAGCGGCTTGTGCGCTGACTGAAAGTGCCAGACCGGCCGTAAGAGAAACCAGAAGTGAAGACTGTGTGCGCATGGTGATGGCCCTGAATTATCTTGTAGTGAATTGACTGTGTTTTGTGGGTGAAGCAAGCAAAATGGAGGCCGATTGACAAAGATTTATATAAAAACAATCAGGTAGAGGTAGTGCGTGATGAAGTGTCAGGGGTGATTTGCACAAAGGCGTAAATAAATTCGACAGTTGTTGTTTGGGAGGAACGGGTACCAGACCCGTCAAATATCAAGACATCAGTGCACGCTTTCTCGTATACCTGTGCCCATCCTATCACTGGTGGAGTATCACATGAGATCAGTTACGGGCACTCCCGAACGGCGGCGGGCGCGTCGGTACCCCTTTGTGGAAATGCGGTCGCAGGTGATCTTGCGTACCGGTTTGTTCGGCAAGACACAGGTTCCCGTCATTCCGGTGGACCTCAGCGCTGGCGGGCTGGCATTTGATTCGCCTGTGGAACTGGAGGTTGGCGAGCGGATCACTCTGGATCTTGAGGTCAATATGGACATGGGGCAGTTTCGCCTGGAGAAACTGGTGGGACATGTTGTGCACCGCACACGCAAGGGTAGCGTGTGGCATTGTGGTCTGGCGTTTGACATCGGTAAGCTGAAATCGGGGCAGTACACCCAGATCATGCGTATCATAGGGTTGATCGCGCGCACGGAATCCTTGGCGGACCGCATCCAGCAGCAGGCCCGTTGAGGTCCTGCGGACGGGGCTGCACATGGACGTGCGGCCCAAACTGGTCTATACCCAGAGTAAACATGGCAGCCCGTGAGGTGCGGATGGTCTCAGGCAAGTCGCGTGACGAGCGCCGGCGCATGCGGCGCTATCCGGTCGTGAAAGTGGTGACGGAGTTGCTGTTGCGCAAGGGACTCTTTGGCAGTGACTGGCTGCCCGTGCGGGCGGTGGATCTCAGTGCTGAAGGCATGGCCATCGACAGCGAAGCCGAGCTGCAGCCCGGCCAGCTGGCCACCCTGCGCATGGTGGTGGAAATGGACATGGGCCACTTCGAAATCGACAAGCTGGTCGGCCATGTGCTGCACAGCACGCGGCAGGGCAGCACATGGCGGTGTGGCCTGCAGTTTGATTATGCCGGGCAGAAGCACATGCAGGATGAGGTGTTCCGCTCACGTCTGCAGCGCATCATTGACCTGCTGGAACGCACCCATGCGCTGGCTGACCGTATCCAGAAACAGCAGCGCTGAGCGGCCTTCGCCGGAAAGCTGACCGGTTTTGCCCTGTTCTGCGTCCGTCAATGCCGTTAGCATGGGGTGTTCATAATAACAACGGCACTGCCCAAGGACGCTGCATGAGTACCCATCATCGCACCTGTAACCTCTGCGAGGCCAACTGTGGCCTCGTGATCGAAACTGAAGACAACCACATTACCCGCATCCAGGGGGATCAGCAGGATCCGCTGAGCCGGGGGCATATCTGCCCCAAGGCAGTCGCCTTGCAGGATCTGCATGACGATCCGGATCGTCTGCGTACACCCATGCGCCGTACCGACACCGGCTGGGAGCCCATGAGCTGGCCGGATGCGCTGGATCTTGCGGCCCGCCGCCTGATCGAGGTTCGTGAGGAACATGGCCGCGGGGCCATCGGTGCGTATGTGGGCAACCCGAATGTGCATCATCACGGCAACATGTTGTTCATGGTGCCCTTCCTCAAGGCGCTGGGCACGCGCAAGCGCTTCTCCGCCACCTCACTGGATCAGTTGCCGCACATGCTCGCGCACCTGAAGATGTTCGGGCATCAGGGTCTGTTTCCGGTGCCGGACATCGAGCGCACGAAACTGTTCATCTGCGTTGGCGGCAACCCGTTGGCTTCCAACGGGTCATTGATGACGGCACCGGGCATGGACAAGCGCCTGAAGGCCCTGCGCAAGGCCGGTGGGCGGGTGATCGTGATCGATCCGCGCCGGACGGAAACGGCCGCAGCGGCGGATGCGCACCATTTCATTCGTCCCGGAACGGACGTGCTCATGCTCTTCGCGCTGCTCAACGTCCTGTTTGAGCACAACTGGCTGCGGCTGGGGCATCTGAAGGATCATGTGAAAGGGCTGGATGTACTGAAAGTGGCCGCGCAGCCCTTTACACCGGAAGCGGTGGCCGCGCAGACCGGCCTGGCTCCGGATACCCTGCGGGCACTGGCGAAGGACCTGTATGACACCCCCGAAGCGGTACTCTACGGACGCATGGGGGTGAGCGTGCAGGCGTTTGGCGGGCTGTGTACCTGGCTGATTTACGTCATCAATATTCTCACCGGGCACTTTGACCGGCGGGGTGGCATGATGTTCGCCGAACCGGCCATCGACATGGTCGGCTTCGGTGCGCTGGCGGGCCAGACCGGCCACTTCGACAAATACCGCAGCAGTGTGCGGGGACTGCCGGAATTCGGTGGCGAGCTGCCGGCGGCGACGCTGGCCGAGGAAATACTGGAGGCCGGCGATGACCGTATCCGTGCGCTGGTGACCGTGGCCGGCAATCCGGTGCTCTCCGCACCCAACGGGCAGAAGCTGGACAAGGCACTGGCGTCCCTCGACTTCATGGTCAGCGTGGACCCGCACATCACCGAAACCAGCCGGCACGCGCACCTGATCCTGCCGGTTACGTCGGCACTGGAGCGCAGCTTCATTGACGTGGTCTTCGGCATGGTGGCGGTGCGCAACACGGTCAAATACTCACGCCCGCTGTTCAAGCCGGAAAAGGGTCAGCTGGCGGACTGGGAAGTCATGCTGGAGCTGACGCGCCGTCTGCGCAACCCGAAGACCTTGGCCGACACGGTGCAGGTGGAGCTGGAAGCCATGCTCATGCAGAAACTGGGGCCGGATGGCCTGGCCGATCTGCTTCTGCGGGCCGGGCCGTATGGTGCACGACTGCCGGTGGATGCCCGATGGGTCAAACGCATCAATGGCTGGATGAAGCGGCTGCCCCGGCGACACCCCCTGCGCCTGCTCTGGGAAACCAGTGCTTCGCACCCGGACCATCAGGGCAACACGCACGGGCTCACCCTGAAAAAGGTGGCGGATGCACCGCACGGTCTGGATCTCGGGCCGCTGCGGCCCTGCCTGCCGGGGCGTCTGTTCACCCGTGACCGCAAGATTGACCTGGCGCCGTCGCTGTATCTGGAGGATATCCCGCGAGCGGTCGCGCGCATGCGCCAGCCGGTTGATTCAGACAGCCTGCTTCTGATCGGTCGGCGGCATGTACGCTCCAATAACAGCTGGATGCACAACAGCCAACGTCTGGTCAAAGGCAAGAACCGCTGTACGCTCATGGTGCATACGAAGGATGCGCACCGCCTGGGCCTGAAGGACGGTCAGCTGGCGGAAATCCGCTCACGGGTGGGGGCTGTGCAGGCGCCGGTGGAGGTCACGGACGCCATCATGCCCGGTGTCGTCAGCCTGCCCCACGGCTGGGGCCATCACCGGGCAGGCGTCAGCTGGAAAACGGCCGCGGACCATGCGGGCGTCAGCCTCAATGACCTGACTGATGATCAGGCTGTCGATCCACTCAGCGGCAATGCCGTACTCAACGGCACACCGGTCACTGTGGCGCTGGTCAAGGTGCCGCGGGCGCGCAAGACCGCGTCAAAGAAGCGTGCGGTGCAAAACGCCGAGTAACAGCGGCAGGGTGCCCATGGCCAGCAGGGTCTGGGCACTGATCAGGCCGGCCATGAGGCCCGCGTGCCCACCCAGCTGCCGCGCCAGAATATAGGAGGCGGTGGCGGTGGGCATGGCGCCGATCAATGCAAACACCTTCACCGTCAGGGACGGCAGGCCGAACAGCGCGGCCGTGCCCGCCAACACCCATGGGAAAACCGCGAGCTTGAAGGCACTGGAGATCACCAGCGGTACACCTGTTTCGCGCAAGGCCTTCAGATCCATGCCTGCGCCGACGCAGAGCAACCCCAGGGGCAGCGCCATGGCGGACAGGAAGCTGAGGCTGTCGAACAGAGCCTGCGGAAAGCGGATGCCCGTGAGATTGAGCGCCAGGCCGGCCACGCAGGACAGGATCAGCGGGTTGGTGGCAATGGCCTTCAGGGTGCCGCGCAGACCATTCACCGAGCCGCTGCCGTAGCGGGCGAAGATGAGAATGCACAGGACGTTGATCAGCGGAATCATGAGCGACATGATGACCGCAGCCACCGCAATGCCCTGATCGCCATAGAGAGCGGCCACGGCCGCCAGCACCACGTAGGAGTTGAAGCGGATGCCGCCCTGGTAGACGGAGGTGAACACAGCACCGCTCCAGCGAAAGAGCTGTTGCAGGCCGATCAGCAGCAGCGTCCCTGCGCCGAACGCCGTCAGCAGGACCAGGGCGATCTGGGGCAGATCCAGCCCGTCGGTTTTGGCATAGGTGAGCTTGAGAATCAGCAGCGCCGGGAACAGCACGTAGTACATGAGCTTTTCCGCCCCCGGCCAGAAGGCATCTGACGGAAACCCGGTGCGTTTCAGAACCAGCCCCACCAGAATGAGCACGAAAACAGGCAGCAGGGCGCTGATCAGCATCAGTCGATACCGAGCAGCTTGTGGGTCTGCAGCGACAGTCGCCACTGCGGGTGCTGCAGGCAGTAGTTCAGGGCTGCAGCGGTATGGGCATCGCGCTGGGCATCCTGCCCGTCACGGATATTCGGTGAAGCCTTGGGCGAGAGAAAGCGCACGCCGGCCCGGATGTGGTCAAAACGCTCGGGCGGGCAGTCTGCCTGCGGGAACACCAGCTTGAGTTCGTCGCAGTCGGTCACGACCACCTCCGCAACACCCTTGGGGCTGACACAGACCCAGTCCACGCCCTCGGGCACGGGCAGGGTGCCGTTGGTCTCGATGGCGACCTCAAAGCCCCGGGCATGCAGCGCCTCGATAAGGGGGCCATCCAGTTGCAACAGGGGTTCACCACCGGTACACACGACCCAGGGCTGGCCGCCTCCGGGCCACAGTGCCCGCACCGCGTCGGCCAGCGTGTCAGCGGTTTCGAATACGCCGCCATTCTGCCCGTCCGTACCGACAAAATCCGTATCACAGAAGTTGCAGATGGCCTGCGCCCGATCCGCTTCACGCCCCGTCCACAGGTTGCACTTGCTGAAACGCAGAAAAACCGAGGGCCGCCCGCTGTGAGCCCCCTCGCCCTGCAGGCTGTAGAAGATTTCCTTGACCCGGTAGGGTTTGTCAGGCCGTTTCATAGGGCAGCGGGTCGGTGGCGTTGTTGAGGGCAAAGGCTTCCAGGCGCTCCACGCAGGAGCCACACTTGCCGCAGGCCTTTTCGCGACCGTTGTAGCAGGTCCAGGTCTGGCTGTAATCCAGGCCCATGGCCAGACCTTCGGCCAGAATCTCGTCCTTGCGCTTGTAGAGGTAGGGGGCCTCGACCCGCACCGGCTCGTAGTTGGCGACCAGCGACACATCGTTCATGCGCGCCACGAACTCCGGCCGACAGTCCGGGTAGATGGCGTGGTCGCCCCCATGTGCGCCGTAGTAGACGGCTTCGGCCTTGAGTGACACCGCATAGCCGATGGCCAGCGAGAGCATGATCATGTTGCGGTTGGGCACCACCGTGGACTTCATGGACGCCTCTTCGTAATGCCCTTCGGGCACGTCGATATCATCCGTCAGCGAGGAGCCGGCGAGCAGGCTGTTAATGGCCGTGATATCCACCACCTTGTGATTGATACCCAGCTCGCGGCAGACGGTCTTCACGCATTCCAGTTCGCGCTTGTGGCGCTGACCGTAATCAAATGACAGGGTGAGTACCTCCTTGCCCTCGCGGATCAGGCGATTGACGAGCGTGAAGGAATCCATGCCTCCGGAATAGATGGCAACAACGCGTGATGCGGACATGACTGAGCACTACCGTAAATGATCAAACCGCGCATTGTAGCTCAAAGCCCGGAGGGACAGTATAGCGGAATGCCCGAATCCGGCGCTAAGGGCGTTGTGCGCGACGGCGCGTGGCAATGAGTTCGGCGACACGGGCTTTCAGTTCACCGTTGCCAATGGCGCCTTTCTGCAGGTAGTCCGTCAGAGCGGGGGCACCCTGGGCTGGCAACGGGTATCCCGAAAGCACCACGACCGGGATGGTGCGGCCCTGCTCGTTCAGCCAGCGCATGAGGCTCAGTCCATGCCCGTCAGGCAGGCGCTGATCGAGAAGAATCAGGTCGGCATCATGCGACTGGAGCCATGCCTTGGCCTCCGCAAGGCTGTGTGCAGCCTGCAGATTCGCAAACTCGGCCAGAATGGCCTCGATAACCTCTGACAGGGAGGGGTCATCTTCCACGTGCAACACGGTGGCGGGCCGGTTGTCCAGAAGGCAAAGCGCACGGGCCAGTGCACCTCTCAGCTCGACCGGGTTCAGTGGCGTGCGGACGACATCGACGAACTGAAGGTGTGTAACCGTGGGGGCAGGGCCGGCATCGGCCTGCAGGACGATCACCGGAATATCGGACCAGCCGTCCTGTCTGCGCAGTGATTCGATCCCGCTCAGTACCATCTCGGTACCCAGGCTGGCCGGTACGAGAATGGCATCAGGCGGAGTCGCCAGGTGCTCGCGCTCATCGGTGGTTGGCGGCCAGTGTGCGCAGCTGGACAGCAACCAGCCGGTGCCCCCGAGCTGATCATGCAGGGCGCTGAACAACTCCGGCGAAGTTGCTGCCACCAGCACGCTCAATGAGGGTACGCGGGCAAGCAGGGGGTCGTTGCTGGCATCCGCCTCGGGCAGGCACGCCTCGAAGCAGGCACCGGGTCCGGCATCCGGGACGTAGCGCAGTGTTCCGCCGTGGCGCTCCGCGATGGCTTGGGCAATGGCCAGCCCCAGTCCGGATCCGGAATGCTGCCGTGTATCGCTGGCCTCGGCCTGGGCAAATTTCTCAAACAGGTGGGGAACGAAGGACTCCGGCACGCCCGGCCCTTCATCCTGAACGCGGATGCAAAGCTGGTTTTCGCATCGGGAAACCGTCACCCGGACCTGCCCCTGGTCGGGTGAATAGGAGATGGCGTTGGCGATCAGGTTCAGCAGCATCTGATGCAAGCGGTCCGGGTCTCCCAGAACGGAGCCATCCAGGCCATCGCCCTCGCAACGCAGCTGAATGCCGCGTTCCGTGCAGATCCCGCGGCTTTCTTCAAGAACCTGCGTGATAATCGGCCTCAGCGTGATCAGCTTCAGGTCAAAGGACATGTCGTTGGATTCGATCTTCTCGATGTCGAGAATGTCGTTGACCAGCCTTACCAGCCGCTCGCTGTTCTGGCTCGCAATCGTAACAAGTTGCCTGGCCTTGTCAGGCAGCTCTCCGAGTGCCCCGGATTGCAGCAAGCCCAGCGAGCCGCGAATGGAGGTCAGCGGTGTGCGGATTTCATGGCTGACGACGGAGATGAATTCGTGCTTGAGCCGCTCCAGCTCGTAGCGATGCGAGACGTCCTGCTTGATGGCAATGAAGTGTGTCAGCTCGCCGGCCGCATTGGTGACCGGAGTGATGGTTTGCTCTTCGTGGTACAGTTTGCCGTTCTTGCGGCGGTTGATCAGCTCGCCCTTCCACACCTGGCCCGAGGTAATGGTCTTCCACAGGTTCCGGTAGACGGCTTCATCCTGCTTGCCCGAACTGAGGATGCGCGGGCTGTGTCCCTTCACTTCTTCCAGTGTATAGCCTGTCAGCGTGGTGAAAGCGGTGTTGACCCATTCAATACGGCCTTCCGGGTCAGTCATCATGATGGCGTTCGCAACCACCTCCAACAGCTTGCCCCGCAGCCGCTCCTCCTGCTCGCCTGCGCGCGTGCGTGCAAGCTCGCGTTCGTAACGCAGGTTCAGACCGATCCACTGGGCAAAGGTTTCCAGCAAGGCATAGTCGGCCTCCGAAAAACGTCTGGAGTAAGGCTCCGGACTGGTAAAGTTCAGCGTGCCCCAGGCTCTGCCGTCCAGCATGACAGGCACGCCGATATAGCTTTCCAGCCCGAAGGTCTGGTAGCACGGGTGGGTGGCAATTTCAGATTGGCCGGCCGCTTCAAACGCCGTGGGCGCGCCGGCATTCAGGGTATGGACACAATAGGTCTGGCCCAGCTCGAATCGGGTGCCCGGCGAGGGCGCTTCACCTTCACGCACGACCGCCGTGATCACGGTATAGGTGTCCCCGGAGATCTGGCTGATGATGCCCATGTCCAGATTCAGCACGTCCATGCCGAGCGTGAGCATGGCATTGTACTTGCCATTGAGATCCAGGTCGGACTCAACGATTTGATTGAATCGCCTCAAGGCATCGGCGAAGCGATCAAGCGTGGTGGACATGGCCCGTTCCATTGGTGAAATAATAATAATGAAAGTCTAGACCACTTTGGTCAGCTGACAAGCGGGTGAAGGCGAGCAGCCAGTTCCCGGGGATTGATGGGCTTCGCCAGGACATCATCCATACCGGCCTTCAGTGCCCGCTCCCGGACATCCTCGGTCGTGGCCGCCGTGAGCGCGATGATGTATGCGCCATCGACCAGCTTTTTCTCGTGCAGTTCGGTCGTGGCCTCGAACCCATCCATGAGTGGCATTTGCAGGTCCATCAGGATGATGTCGAACCGGCGCTGGCGACAGGCTTCGATGGCATCCATTCCGTTGGCCGCCGTATGCACCTCGGCACCCCAGCGGGTCAGCAGCTTTCGGGCAACCAGGAGATTGACCTGGTTGTCATCGACCAGCAGGATGGATTGGCCGTCCAGCAGATGCTGATTCGTCAGGGCCGGTTCGGTGCCGGTCTGATCGGCGTCCCCGGCTTCGGGCAGATTGACTTCGAAGGCAAAGGTTGATCCCACGTCCTCCTCGCTTTCCAGCGTCAGGTGGCCGCCGAACAGGTCGACCAGCCCGCGTGTGATGGCCAGCCCCAGTCCTGTGCCGCCGAAGGCGCGGGTGATGCTTTCATCTGCCTGTGTAAAGCGTTCGAAGATGCGTGCCTGCTTGTCGGCAGGAATGCCACAGCCGGTGTCCGTGACCGAGAAATGGATCGTCATGCCTTCATCCTCACGGATGCGCAGTTCGACGGACCCTTCCTGGGTGAACTTGATGGCGTTGCTCAGCAGGTTGTTCAGAATCTGGGTCAGGCGGGTGGGGTCTCCCAGGCGTCGCGTGGCGAGCGTGTCGGGAATGCGCGCTCTCAGCCGCAACCCCTTCTCGCGGGCAATGGGCAGATGGGCCTTGACCAGACTGTCCACCAGTGTGCGCAGATCAAAGGGAATCCGTTCAAGCTCGATGCGACCGGCTTCAATGCGCGAGTAGTCGAGAATGTCGTTGATCAGGCTGAGCAGATTCTGCGCCGAGAATGCCAGGGTATTGAGATTCTCCACCTGATCCTCGCGCGGATTTTCCTCGAGGAGCAGGTGGGACAGGCCAATGATGGCATTGAGAGGCGTGCGAATTTCATGGCTCATGGTGGACAGGAATTCGCTCTTGATGCGGCTGATGGCTTCCGCTTGCGACTTCTTCTCCAGCAGCATGGCGCGATAGCGCTTCTCGCCGGTAATATCCATCAGCAGGCCCTGGTAGACCAGCGTATCCCCATCCCAGTTGATAGGCGTGGAGTTGCCGCGTATCCAGCGTTCTTCATCGCCCACCCTGAGACGAAACTCCTGGCGCCAGGGGCTGTTGGCCTCCGCTACGCGTCGCAGTTCATGAATGACATTCTCGCGATCCTCCGGGTGCATGCGGCGCAACAGGAGGGATTTGTCCTCCACCAGTTCTTGTGGATCAACCCCCAGTATGCGGGTGGCCTGCGAGCTGACGAAACTGAACCACCAGTTGCTCAGGTCTCGCGTGCACTGGACTTCGTAGACCACTCCCGGCGTATGCTCGGTCATGGAGCGGAAGCGCCTTTCGGACACCACAACCCGGGTGCGATCCATCTTTTCCTGCGTGTTGTCACGCAGGAAAAAGGCATGGCCAAGCAGGCCGCTGTCTTCGTCGCGGATGGAGGAGGCGGAGACCCAGGCCGAGAACACGCTGCCGTTGGCCCGTGTCTGTTCCAGTTCGGCCTGATAGGTACCGGATACGCGCAGATCATCCAGCGCCTTGCGTGTGTCCTCCGGCCCCAGCCAGCGGGCCAGTTCGGTGCCCGTAAGTGTGTCGTTGTCCTCCACGGCGTAGAGTTGATGCGCGGCATCGTTGGCATAGGTGATGATGCCGGAGGCGTCGGCAAAGAGAACGGCGGTCCAGCTCTTGCGAATGATCTCGTCGTTGATGCGCATGCGCTGGGCGCGGGCGCGTTCGTGGCTGCGATCGCGAAGGGCAACGGAATAGCGGCGGGAGCCACTGGCTGACCGCAGCGGGATGATGTCGACTTCGTAGTAGTGACCGTTGGTGGGTGACGTGTAGCCGAATTGCACGTGCTCGCCGGTGGATTCGGCCTTGTACGCATGCTGCCTGAACAGGTCGTAGAGGGATTCGGGCAGCAGGTCGCGCGGATGCATGCTCTCGTAAAGGCTGCGTGGGTACGGCAGCTTGGAATCGTCGGACGTCCAGATATTGAGGAGTCCCAGGTCCTCGTCCACTTCGAAGACGATGTCATTCATGGTGGTAATGATCGCTTCCAGCTTCTCCCGGTTGCGCATGAGTTCGCGCTGTGAGGTCTCCACCTGCCGAATCAGCAGGTGAATGAGTACGCCGCTGGACAGTACCGCAATGGGCACGATGATCCACCGCAGGTTGTTCCCCGGGTTCCACCCGTTCAGCCAGGCATCGGGCGGGCGCAGCTGGAAGAGTATGTCCGCCAGCGTCAGACACACCACCAGTGCGGTCAGCCAGTGGGACAGTGAACGGTGGCGGGTGTCGAACAGCACATAGGCGGCCAGGATCACCACCGGATAGAGCATGGGGGCACCCGAGTCGTGTCCCAGCACCGTCGACAGACCAAAGACCGTGGCACACAGTGCGAACAGGTACAGTCCCCGGCCGGAACGTGAGTGGCCCGCCTGGTTGAGGGCGATGGACACGCCGAACATGACGCCAATGACGCCGGCCTGCACCCGGATGGCGCCCGGCGTATCGGCAATGAGCGCAAAGAAAATCAGAACCGCAGCGCCCAGGGCAGCGGTCACGTTGGTCAGAGCGACCCGCATGGCATTTTCATCGTGGCGCAAGCGCCGGAACCACGGCTTCACACAATATCCTTGTGGTGTGGGATGTTGATCTTCACGATCCCAATAATAGCGCTGATACGCCAAATGGGACAGGCGAAAGCCCCGGTATTCTGCTATACAGATAGAGACGATGATGGGGAGGGATGGCGATGGACGGTACACTGTTACCGCAGATGCTGCGTCTGCTGACGTTTGCACTGTCCCTGACGTTTGCGCTGGCCTGTCTGGCGGTAGGCTTTCGCGCACTGCGCAGCCCGGAGACACGGGCACTGGCCGCGCCTGTGCGCAGAGGGCGTCAGGTATTGAGTGCCCTGGCATTGGTGACCAGCGTCGGCTGGGGGTGGCTGGCCCAGAATCAGATTCCTTCTCTGGAAGGCTGGGGACTGTCCGAGCTGCCCCCGCCGGCCGCCGGTCTCAGGGCCGGAGCATCGCCACTTCCGGAGCCAGGTCAGGTAGCCGCTCGCGTAACCGAGATGGAAAGTGCATTGCTGGATGCGCATGACCCGCGATTTGTCAGCGTGCGCGACCGGTTGGCGCAAGCCCTGCTGCAAAGCCCGAGATTCAGTCAGGCGGATACGGCCATTCACATTGACCTGAGCCAACAGAAAGACGCTGAGTTCATTCGTTATCTCGCGGAAGAGAAGCCGGGCATGCTCACGGTAATCTACTATGTGCAACAGGATGGTCACAAACGTATGCTTGTATACTGGCCCGAAGTCACCGGTGCCACGCTGATCTATACACCCATCAGCGGACCCGGAGTGGCGGCCCTGTCCAGCTGGCTGATCGAGAAGGCCGATGCGCCGGTTGCGCAGTCATCCGGCCGGCAGAGGTAGCGTCACCGGATTACAACAAGGAGAACAGCCGCGTGACGGCCATATCCCCCACAGTTCCACCCGCAGAATTTCCGGACAGCGCGCTGGTACCGCCTGTTTTTCTGGATTTCGAGGCCTCCAGTCTGGACCTGATCCAGAGCTATCCGATAGAAGTGGGTATCTGCGATGCGCTGGGAAACATATGCAGCTGGCTGATAGCCCCTGCACCGCTCTGGAACGAATGGTCCGCCGAAGCCGAGCAGGTACACGGGATCTCGCGCGAGGAGCTGACCTTGCAGGGTGTGAATGCACAGGAGGTCGTCGAGGCGCTCAACACCCGGTTAAACGGTCTGACGGTGTATTGTGATGCCTGGACCTATGACTGCTTCTGGCTGCACCGCCTTTATCGGGCCTGCAAGACGACGCCGACCTTTGAGCTGGAATCCATCTCCACCTTGCTGACGCCGCGACAGGTCAGTGCCTGGCCCCTGGTGCGTCAACAGGTGATTGAGTCGCTGGATGTGCCAACCCACCGGGCGGCCAATGATGCCCGCATCCTCTACGAAGTCTGGAAGCGCCTGGTCTCTCAGCCCGCCAGCAACTGAGTCAGCCCCCGTTCTTTCAGATAGGCCGGATACAGCCGGAATGCAGGCTTGAGTACCGGCAGCAGCTTCACGGCCTTCGGCACATTCCCCTTCGAGCGTACCTGCCGCCGGGACAGCGCGCGAATCAGGTTGGCCTTGCCCAGCCAAAAGGCATGCGCGAAATCGGCTTTCATGGTCATGATGACATCGGGCTTGGCATCGGGAGCTGGTCCCATTGTCAGGGTTGGCGGAGACTGGTGACCATCCAGCGTCACGATAGCGTCCGGATCTTCATACACGAACTGAACACAAAGTCGGGAAGCCGCCAGTGTGGGGCCCAGGTCCGGGTCTTCGATCAAGCGGGTATAGAACTCGCCCAGGACATCGTAAAGCGCTTCGGAGGATTCGAATACGCCGGTGAGTGACGGGCCGGTGTCCTTCATGGCATCGAGGCCGCCTGTAAGAGCCGGCGTGATGGGCTGAAGGGAGGCTTGGTGGAGTCTTTTCAGGATCCGCCGTACCGCGTCCGCCGTCACCTCGCGCGGATTGTAGAGCATGGAGCCGTCGGCCAGAGCCGCCTCGGTGAGCGCGGCCAGTTCTGTTTCATCGGCACGGGCCATGCCGGAGTCCCTGAGATTCAGGGGCATGCCGGTCACGGCGGCCAGTTCCTGATTGAGTTGACGTACCCGGGCAATGGCGGCCTCCCCCAGGCGAAGTTGCAGCCAGCGCTCGGCCGGGCGAAAGCGCGCCACAGGTTGGGCCAGTGCACGCAGGGGCGTCAGCCTCAGCCATCGGGCGGCGGTGTCTGCCGGATACTCCAGACCCAGCCCCAGCGCTTCGGCAATCCGCGCAAAGCGTGCGGGGGCGGCGTCCAGGTTGAAGGCCATGCCTTCCGGCAGGACCAGCGCGTTGGCCAGACCGTGCGGGATATGCCAGCGCCCGCCGAGCGCATGGGCAATGCCGTGCACGATCCCTACCATGCTCTGGGTGAAGGCCATGCCGGCCAGGCAGCTGGCCACCAGCATCTGCCCGCGAGCCTGCAGATCATCCGGCTGCTGGCACGCACGCACCAGCCAGTGATTCACGGTTTCGATGACATAAAGTGCGAGTGCGTCGGATGCGGGTTGTGCCTCCCGCGAGACATAGGATTCGATGGCATGCGTCAGCGCATCCATGCCCGTGAGTGCGGTGTGCAGCGGGGGCAGGGTCGTGGTCAGTGTCGGATCCAGCAGCGCGACCTCCGGGAAAAACTGGGTCTCTGCAAAGGGCAGCTTCATCTGTGAATCCGGGTCCGCAATCACCGCGACCTTGGTGACCTCCGAACCCGTGCCGGCCGTGGTCGGAATGGCCAGCATGGGGTTGAGTCGCGTGTTCCCGAGAATGTAGGCCCCCATGTGATCCGTTGCCCGGCCGCCCTTCACCATGAGAATGTTGGCCACCTTGGCCGTGTCCATCACACTGCCGCCGCCCAGCGCCACGATCACCTGGGCCTTGCACCGCCTGCCCGCCGCCGCACAGGACTCGACGGTGGTAATGGTCGAATCGGGCGGGACGTCATTGAACGTGCCGGCCACACGTATGCCTGCCCTGGCCAATCCCTTGCGGGCGCGTTCCGCCAGCCCCAGGTCTTCCAGTACCTGATCGGTGATGAGCAGGGCGCGCTTGCCTTGCCAGTGAGGCAGGCTGTCCGACAGCTGGTCAATGAGTCCGGCACCGTAAAGCACCCGGGTGGGAAGGTGAAATTCGAAGAAGTCGGGCAGCGGCATGATGAGGCTCCTCTTATTGTTATAGTGAGGTTGAATGTATTCAACCAAGCGCTTGCTAGGCAACCATAACAGGGCCGGATGGTTTCGTCCATGCCTGAACCGTGCATTTCACTCCGGCCCCGGCTGGTCTATGCTTGAGCGCATTCGGTTGGAGTCGTCCTTGAAGCGGGCAGGAGGAAACAGGTGCCACTGGACAGTATGATTGCACTGGTCGCCCTGGGGTTCGGA
This sequence comes from Gammaproteobacteria bacterium, assembly GCA_003695085.1. Classification (GTDB taxonomy): domain Bacteria; phylum Pseudomonadota; class Gammaproteobacteria; order Pseudomonadales; family Oleiphilaceae; genus Thermohahella. The sequence goes on along the minus strand of RFIV01000047.1, from coordinate 1,655 downwards.
TTTGCCGCCCGCCAGGTGAGACTGCCCCCCATGGTGGGCTACTTGCTGGCAGGCTTCGTGCTGGGCGCCTGGGGGTTGGAACTGGACGGGTTCATTCGCTTTCTGGCTGATGCCGGCATCCTGCTCATGCTGTTTATAATCGGGCTCAAGCTGGATATCCGGTCATTGTTCCGGCCCGAAATCTACCGCGCCACGCTCGAGCATACCCTGAGCTTCTCGCTGCTGGCCGGTCTGTTCTTTATGGGACTGGGGGCGCTCGGGCTGCCGGTGCTCACCGATCTGAGCTGGCGAGAGGCGGCCATGGTGGCCTTTGCCCTGAGTTTCAGCTCTACGGTGTGTGTCGTCGCCATGCTCGAAGAGGCCGGCGAATTCCGTACCCGGCATGGCCAGTTGGCCATCGGTATTCTGATCATGCAGGACATTGTGGCCGTTCTTTTTCTGGTAGTGTCCACAGGCAAGCTGCCGACGCTTTGGGCGCTGCTGCTGCCGGGGCTGTATTGGGCGCGCCCGCTGCTCAGTCAGTTGCTGGCCCGGGCAGGGCACGACGAGGTGCTGGCCCTGACGGGCATCATGCTGGCGGCGGGTGGCAGCTATCTGTTCGAGGCGGTGGGAATGAAACCGGATCTGGGCGCACTGGCCATGGGCATGCTGCTGGCCGGGGATCGCAAGGCGTCAGAGCTGTCCAAGTCGATCATGAACCTGAAGGATATCCTGCTCATCAGTTTCTTTGTTTCCATTGGTCTGGCCGTGCGGCCCGACATCAACATGATCATCACCGGGCTGCTGTTGTGCTTGTTGCTGCCCCTCAAGAGCCTGTTGTGGCTGGGGCTGCTGGTGCGCTACCCGCTCCGGGTGCGCACGGCCTGGCTGGCCTCGGCACATTTGCTGCAGTTCAGTGAGTTCGGCTTGATTGTGGCGGCTGTGGCCCAGAAGAACGGCTGGCTGCCGGAGGCCTGGATGGGGGCGCTGGCCATTGCGGTATCGGTATCCTTCGTCATTTCAACGGTATTCAATGCCCGGGCCCATCGTCTCTACGGTCAGTTGAAGGCGCGTCTGCATCGGCTTGAGCGCGGGCTCGCTCATACGGTGGATCCCGAGGGGCTGACACAGGGTGCCGACGTGCTGATCGTGGGTATGGGGCGGGTTGGTGCGGGCGCGTATGACGCCATCGCCTGTCAGTACCGGTTGAAGGTGGTGGGCGTTGAATCGGATGAAAGCAAGGTGCCGCGCATGCGTGGGGCGGGGCGCAAGGTGATCTATGGTGATGCCGAGGATGCAGACTTCTGGGAAGAGCTGGCAAATCGGCCCTTCCGGTTGATCATGCTGGCTATTCCCAGCGCCTCGGAGATCATTCAGGCACTCCATCTCATTCGCGAGGCGGGTTTCACAGGCAAGGTGGCTGCCATTGCAAAGTGGGAGGAAGACCGCGTGCGGCTGGTGGAGGCGGGTGCGGACGTGGCCTTCAACGTCTATGCCGAAGCAGGCATTGGTTTTGCCGAACACACGCTGTCACGACTGGTGGATGTACTGCCGGAACACCGGGCGGACGATGAGAAGCTCGGGACTGTGAGTGCGCCAGTCCCGGTTTCGATGGAGTAGAAGTGAAGGGCTTCTGGAATAAAGCAAGGTAAGCATTCGGCTACCTGGATTTTCAG
>RFIV01000350.1 GCA_003695085.1 Gammaproteobacteria bacterium | reverse complement strand
TTGCTGGAACGGCAATCACAACTCAGGGGTGAGCTGGACCGTGCCCGTGCATTCAATGTGCAGGTGGCACAACGATTGAAACGCGAAACCGGGGTGCGTCCGGCTGCGATTATGACAGGATTGGCGCGGCGGGTGGACACGTCCTGGCTGTGGCTGACTGATGTGGCAATGGATCTGTCCGGACAATTTGTCCTGCAGGGCAGGACACTTGAGCCCAAGCGCCTGCCCGAGTGGCTGGCTCAGCTGAGCGCCGAGCCTGCGTTCAAGGGGGTGACCTTCACCTACCTGGATGTCCTGCGTGAGGACAGCGCGCCCTCTCACCAGTTCGTGATTTCGTCCATTCCTCCGGTTGAGGAGGCCCGGCAATGACAGAGCAGTCTGGCGGAACTCGAAGACAGCGCGTGTGGCAGGTGTTGTCGGATCGCGTCAATGATCTTTCGGCAAGGGAGCGCGGTATCCTGCTGGCAACCGGGCTGGTGGTGCTGGTGGTCGTGCTGGGCCAATTTTGGTGGGCGCCAGCCTGGCAGGCGTGGTCCCAGTCATTGAAGGAATCGCAGGCGATCAAGGCTGAAGTCAGTCAACTGAACTCGGAGCTTGAGTTGCTCGACCGTCAGCTGTCGGTTGATCCCGATGAAACGGTACGGCAGCAGATTCAGGCACTGGAGGCTCAGTTGGCCTCGGAAAAGAAGCGCCTGGAAAAGGCCTTGTCCGGACTGGTGAGTCCCACCGACATGGTGCCGGTCCTGCAGCGGGTACTCGGGCAGGCGGATAATCTTTCTCTGCAGGCATTGGAGAAGCTGCCGGTAAAGCCGGTGACGCTTGACGACGCGCAGCCCGAGGCCTCTTCTGCGGTTCTGTTCGAGCATGCGGTGAGCATGACGCTGCGTGGGCGCTATTTTGAAGTGCTGAACTATCTGAAGGCACTGGAGGCCGAAGCAGGTGTGCTGGTGCTCAGATCCATGAACTATCAGGTAAAGGGTTACCCCATGGCAGAAGTCACGCTGACCTTTTCAACCCTCAGTCTGGACCCGGCGTGGTTGGCATTATGAGTTGGCGAATCGTCGCTGTATGTGCGCTGCTGGCCATTGGGGCGGCCGGTGCCGAGACGCTTGTCGATCCGACGCGACCGGCGGGGTGGAAGCCCCCCGAGTCGCGGCCGGTAAAGTTGCCCGGATTGAAGGTGGGATCCGTGGTGTACTCATCCTCGCATCGGTTTGCCGTGGTGAATGGTCGCCGGGTGCAGGAAGGTGATCAGGTGGCGGGCGCCCGCGTTGTCCGGATTCGCCCGGGGCAGGTTCAGTTTGTATACCGGGGAATCCGGTTCTGGCGGCAGGGTGCTACAGTCGCGGAAGTGAAGAAAACGGTGAAATGAGCATGATTCACATGAAACACTGGAGTCTGATCGGCACCTTGGTGGTGCTTTCAGGGTGTGCCTCTCAGGCAATGAAGCCGGCTTCGGAGCCTCCGCGCCTGGATGATCGCACGGCAACCGCCATCGAGCAGTCACTGGATGAGTCGGTAGCCCAGGCGACACGGCGCCAGGGCAAGCCTGTTACGCCTCCTCAGCCGGTACTGGAGGCATTGCTGCCCGAGCCGGCTGCCCGGACGACTGGTGATACGCGCTTTGCGCTGGATGTGGAAGGCATGGCTGCGCGAGATTTCTTTCTCGGTCTGGTCAAGGGGACGCGCTACAACATGATTGTCCATCCGGACGTCAAGGGAGATATTGCGCTGCATCTGAAGGATGTGACCGTACCCGAGGTCATGGAAGCTGTACGTGACCTGTACGGCTATGACTTCCGCCGCGAGGGGAACCTGTTCAAGGTGCTGCCCAGTGGCGTGCGCACCGAGATCTACCCCATCAATTACCTGAACGTAACCCGGGAAGGCAGTGCCGAAATTCAGGTGTCAGCCGGACAGGTCTCCACGTCTGGCAGCAGTTCGGGGTCAGGCAGCAGCGATAGCTCGCAGGGTACCAATGTGACGCGTACGATCGGTACCCAGATCATTACGTCCACCAAGTCCGATTTCTGGAACCAGCTGCAGCAGACCCTGCAGCTGATTATCGCTGATCAACCGCAGGCCACGGTCGTGACCAACCCCACTGCCGGCATTGTCGTCGTCCGGGCGCCTTCTGCTGCGCAACAGGCGGTTCGGGACTATCTGGAGCAGGCACAGCTGATCATGCAACGCCAGGTCATACTCGAAGCCAAGATCCTTGAGGTCATCCTCAATGACGGCTTCCAGCAGGGAATCAACTGGAGCTACTTCGCGCCCTACACCAACCAGGTGGATGATGCGGGGGTACCCAACAAGTCTCTGACGCTGGGGCAGAGCTCAGAGGCGCTGGCCAACCTGAATCTTGAAGGTATTTTCAGCGCGTCACTGCGCATCAACGATTTCAATGCTCTGATTCAGCTGTTGAGCACGCAGGGAACGGTGCAGGTGCTGTCCAGCCCCCGGATTGCGACGGTGAACAACCAGAAAGCGGTCATCAAGGTTGGCAGTGACGAGTTCTTCGTCACGGATATCGATCTGAACTCGGATTCCAGCAACACGTCCTCGTCGTCTTCCACCAATACCGATATCACCCTGACTCCTTTCTTCTCTGGCATCTCGCTGGATGTGACGCCCCAGATTTCTGAGGACGGTCGCATCACCCTGCATGTTCACCCGTCTGTCAGCGAGGTGACGGATCAGGAGAAGGTGGTATCGCTGGGTGACCGGGATCTGACGCTGCCCCTGGCATTCAGTACCATTCGGGAAACCGACAGCATCATCAGTGCCGAAGACGGACAGGTGGTGGTGATCGGCGGGCTGATCCGCGATACCACCGAGGATACCCAGGCCAGCGTGCCCGTTCTGGGTGATCTGCCGGGGGTGGGCAGTTTCTTCCGTCAAACTCGCAAGAAGAGTCAGAAAAGCGAGCTGGTCATTCTGATCCGCCCCGTTCTTGCGGACAGCTCTTCCGTGCGTACGGATATCAGCCGGGCGCGCCAGCGCATGGGTGCGTTGCGCGATGTGTTGACCGGAGAGTAAGGCATGTATGAGGCGCATTTCGGTTTCCGGGAGCTGCCCTTTACGTTGACGCCCAACACGCACTTTTATCTCAATGCGGCCACACACCAGCGGGCCTTTCAGACCGTCAAGGTTGCACTGGAATCGCTGGAAGGCTTCATCAAGGTAGTGGGAGAAGTGGGAACGGGCAAAACGTTGCTGTGCCGGGCGTTGCTGGGTGCGCTTCAGTCACCTTTCTATACAGCGTACATTCCCAACCCGTGTCTGGAACCCCAGGATTTGTACTGTGTGGTAGCCCGCGAACTGGACATGGACGTCGCTCCCGAAAGCCGCACCCATGTGGTGCTGGATCAGATTCAGACGCGCCTGATCGAGCTGGCAGCTGATGGCCGCCAGGTGGTGTTGCTGATCGATGAAGCACAGGCACTGCCGGAGGCAACCATCGAAGCCGTACGTTTGTTGACCAATCTGGAGACGGAGAGTCGCAAGCTGCTTCAGGTCGTGCTGTTTGGCCAGCCTGAGCTGGATGTGCTGCTCGATCAGCCCCACCTGCGCCAGCTCAAACAGCGCATTACCTTTCAGGAGCGGTTGCAGCCCCTGAGTCGCGACGAGGTGGCGCAGTATGTTCGTCATCGGATTTCTGCAGCAGGTTATAACGGGCCGGATCTGTTTGATTCGAAGGCGTTACGCGCCATTGCCCACAGTTCAGGGGGGATCCCCCGCCTGGTCAATATCCTGAGCCACAAGGCGCTTCTGGCCGCTTATGGAGAGGGCGCGCGGCAGGTCCGGCGGGCTCACGTGAAGCGGGCGGTGAATGATACGGAAAGCGCCGGACGCCTGCCCTGGTATGCGGGGGTGTTCGGATGAGCCTGCTCAACGACGTGCTCAAGGAACTGGACGCGCGACAAGGGCAGCGCAGCGGGGAGATCCCTGCCGGGCTGTCTTCAGCACCCGCCGGGTCTTCCGGCAGGCGCCTTGTGAGAAGCGGGTGGCTGGTTCTGACCGTATT
>RFIV01000349.1 GCA_003695085.1 Gammaproteobacteria bacterium | reverse complement strand
TCATCAGTGCGGCCATGCGCACCGCGTTGCGGGCGTATTCCATGAATACCAGGAAGGTGGCACCGTAGGGCACAAAGCCACCATGCAGCGACAGGCCGTTCATGATGGCCGACATGCCGAATTCACGCACCCCGTAATGGATATAATTGCCGGATGCATCCTCCTTGCTCAGCGCCTTGCTGCCGGACCAGAGTGTCAGGTTGGATCCGGCCAGGTCGGCGGAGCCCCCCATGAACTCGGGCAGCAACGGCCCATAGGCGTTGAGTGCCATCTGAGATGCCTTGCGGCTGGCGACATTTTCAGCCTTTTCCTGACATTCGCGAATGTAGGCATCTGCCTTCTCGTTGAAGTCAGCCGGCAGATCACCTGCCATGCGGCGTTCGAACTCGGCTGCCAGTTCAGGGTAGGCGGCGCGATAGGCCTCGAAGCGCTTCAGCCAGTCTTCTTCCAGCGTCTGACCTTGCTGGCGGGCATCCCAGGCAGCATAGATGTCTTCCGGAATTTCAAAGGGCGGGTGCGACCAGTTCAGCTTTTCACGTACCAGCCTGACCTCCTCCTCACCCAGAGGTGCGCCATGACACTCTTCCTTGCCCTGCTTGTTGGGCGAGCCGTAGCCAATGATGGTCTTGCAGCAGATCAGTGTCGGCTGCTCCGTATTGGCCTTGGCCGCCTGAATGGCTGCTTCAATCGCCTCCGGGTCATGACCGTCCACATCGGGGATCACCTGCCAGCCATAGGCTTCGAAACGCTTGGGCGTGTCATCGGTGAACCAGCCTTCTACCTCTCCGTCAATGGAAATGCCGTTGTCATCATAGAAACAGATCAGCTTGCCCAGACCCAGCGTACCGGCCAACGAGCACACTTCATGGGAGATACCTTCCATCAGGCAGCCATCGCCCAGGAAAACCCAGGTGTAGTGATCCACGATGGTGTGGCCGTCGCGGTTGAACTGAGCTGCCAGGGCTTTTTCCGCAATCGCCATGCCCACGGCATTGGACACCCCCTGCCCCAGCGGGCCGGTGGTCGTTTCCACGCCCGGTGCGTACCCGTATTCCGGGTGGCCGGGTGTCTTCGAGTGCAGCTGGCGGAAGTTCTTGATATCTTCGATGCTCAGGTCATAACCCGTCAGGTGCAGGAGCGAATAGATGAGCATGGAGCCATGGCCGTTGGAAAGCACAAAGCGGTCCCGATCTGCCCACTTGGGATTGTTCGGGTTGTGGCGCATGTGATGGCGCCAGAGCACCTCCGCAATGTCTGCCATGCCCATGGGCGCTCCGGGGTGTCCGGATTTGGCTTTTTGCACGGCGTCCATACTGAGCACACGAATGGCATTGGCCAGGTCTTGACGAGTTGGCATCGAAGATTTCTCCCGCACTGGATGGTTCGTTTCGGTGCGCGTATTGTCCAATATTCGGTCTGCCTGAGCAAATCAGGAAATTTACATTCAAATATGCCCAGAAATTCCATGAATGTATGTTAACAGCCTTACAATGTAGTTATATGACGCACATCAAATGCGAGGCTTTTTGTTCTCAGTGCCCTCCTGGCTTCACAGGCCTCTACAGGGGACTTCGCACCTGCATGATCGTTGCTGACGGCCTTTCATCGTGCATGGGGCATGATGGGGGCAACGCCGCTTGCTTGTCACACACCGGACGGAAATAATGAGCACCTCTCATAGGAGCGAAACATGCAACCCGCCGATATTCCGACAGCACTCAAACACCGACTCCAACGCATCGAAGATCCCGAGATGGGACTGTCCATTCTGGACCTTGGCCTGATTTATGGCTTTGAGGAAAAGGACAATGCGGTCCGGCTGACCATGACTCTGACGTCTCCGACCTGTCCGATGGGCGGCCTGATAACCGACCAGGTCGAGGAGGCGCTGGCGGCCTGCTTTCCCGGCAAGCCCACCGAGGTGGTTGTTACCTTCGATCCCCCCTGGACACCGGAGCGCATGACCGATGATGCATTTTGATTTATTGCCTGTATGGCTCAGGCGTGCGCCGGTTCTGCTGTGCGCGATCATCACGTTGCTGTCAGGCCTGATTGCTGGCTGGGTACGGGTCGGCGGTCAGGTTGATATTCCTGCTCACTGGCTGACCTGGCACGGCGCCCTGCTGGCGGGCTTCTTCTTTCCGACCCTGATCGCCCTGGAGCGCGCGGTCGCCACTGGCTCGCCGATTCTCTGGACAGCGGTCGCCGGCATGTGCGGGGCGGATCTGCTGATGGTTGCCTCGGGTCAGGTCAACACTTCACTGGGTATGGCTCTGATCTGTGCGCTGCTGCTGTTTGCGGCGCACGTACGTCTGTGCCTGGAGCACCGGGCACTGCATCTGTGGGTCATGACTGGCGCGATCCTGCTGCTTGCAAGCGGTCACCTGCTGGCCCTGAAAGCCGGTTATCCGCTGGCGGGGTTGCCCGGCTGGGGCGGCTTTCTGGTCCTGACCATCATGGCCGAGCGCATCGAACTCAGTCGCGCGAGAAGGCCGGACCGACGCAGTCAATGGCTCATGGCAGCCTGCTGCCTGTTCATGGGCGCTGGCCTCGCCGCATGGAAGGACGACGGCTGGTCCCAAGTGACCGCCTTCCTCGGACTCGCCGGTGCGTGGGCCTGGCTCTGGCGCTGGGATCTGGCGCGCCTGACCTGGCGCAAACCCGGCTTGCCCGGTTACGTGGGCCTCAATGTACTGGTGGCCTATCTGTGGCTGGCCATCGCCGTTATCGCGCTGCCTTACCAGCGCGACCTGAGCATTCACGCCCTCATGCTGGGCTACGTGTTTACCATGGTCATGGCCCATGCCCCGGTCATTTTCCCGGCCATTCTCCGGCGCCGCCTGAAGTTCTCCCGTGCCTTCTATGTGCCGGCTGTCCTCCTGCAGGCGAGCCTGGTGCTCAGAGCGCTCGCCGATCTGTCAGTCAGTGCCCTGCTGCTACCCAGTGCAACGCTGACGATCATCGCCATCGTCGCACTGTTCGCTACCACGCTCGGGCACCTGAGACCACAACCTGTGCCGTTTCAGCCCGCGCCCTGATCCAGTTCGCGCCAGCGCAGACAGGCCACCTCGTGGTTATCCGCCACGGCATCCAGATGGGGTCTGGCTTCCGCGCAGCGCGGCTCTTCCCAGGGGCAGCGTGTGCGGAATACACAGCCAGCCGGCGGGTTGATGGGGGATGGCAGGTCCCCCTCCAGCTCAATTACCTGCTTGTTGCGCTCCGCCTCCGGGTCCGGCAGGGGGACGGCCGAGATCAGTGCACGGGTATAGGGATGTTTCGGAGCAGCGTAGATGCTGTCCTTGTCCGCCAGCTCCATGATGTGCCCGAGATACAGCACCATCACCCGATGGCTGATATGACGCACCACGGACAGATCGTGACTGATGAAGATCAGTGACAGGCCGAACTCCTTCTGCAGCGCCATCAGCAGGTTGATGATCTGTGCCTGAATCGAGACGTCCAGCGCCGATACCGGCTCGTCACAAATGATCAGCCTGGGCCGGAGAATCATGGCCCGGGCAATGCCGATACGCTGGCACTGGCCGCCGGAGAACTCGTGCGGATAACGATTGATCATCTCCGGCATGAGTCCGACCCTGGCCATCATTTCCCGGACACGATCACGCACCGTCTGCTTGTCCAGCTCCGGGTGAAACGTACGCAGCGGCTCGGCAATGATATCACCGATGGTCATGCGTGGATTGAGGCTCGCCAGCGGATCCTGGAAAATGATCTGCAGGCTTTCACGCTGCGCACGCAGCAGCGTCTTGTCCATGGCCGTCAGATCCTGCCCATACCAGAGCACCTGACCTTCCGTGGGCGGAATCAGCTGCAGAATCGCCCGACCCAGTGTGGACTTGCCGCATCCGGACTCGCCGACGATCCCGAGGGTTTCACCGGGCATCACATTGAAGGAGACACCATCGACCGCCTTGAGCAACGCATGCCTGCGCCGCAGCAGCCCGCCTTTCTCGACCGGAAAGTGGACCTTGAGATCACGCACCTTCAGCAGTGGCTCCGACTTCAGTACAGTCTCTTTCAGCATTACATCTCCTCCCGGAAACAGGCACGGGCACGATCACTGGCAATCAGTTCCAGCGGCGGACGCTCCGCCCGGCAACGGTCATCGGCATATTCACAGCGAGGATGAAAGGCACAGCCCTTCGGCAAGCGCTGAAGGTTGGGCGGCTGTCCGGGTATGGCGTTCAGGGTCTCCGAGCGAGCTTCATCCAGCCGAGGCATGGAGGCCAGCAGGCCGCGGGTATAGGGATGCAGAGG
>RFIV01000348.1 GCA_003695085.1 Gammaproteobacteria bacterium | reverse complement strand
TACTTGTAAGTGACCCAGTAGCCCACGGTTTCCGTGGTGTAATCCACGGTGTAGGTGGTGCTGCAGCGGCGCTCGTTCTTGTAGTATACATCAGTCCCGGCCGGTGCGCGGTCACGGGAGAGGTCGTTGCCTACGGAGGCTCCCAGAATAGCTCCGACAGCCGTGCCGATGCGCTTGTTCACCTTCTTGTGGCCCACGGCATTGCCGATGGCCCCGCCGACAATGGCGCCGACGATGGTGCCGGTGGCCGACTGTTCGGAAGGCGCCCGCTCGCGCTCGACGCGCACACGCTCGGTCCAGCAGCTTTCATGCGGGGTACGATTCTCGATCTGCCTAGTGATGGGCTGTACATCCACCACGCGGGCGTAGTCCGTCATGCCCTGATGCTGGCCACGTGGACCGGCTTCGGCCAGCGGCGCTGTCATCAAGGCCAGTGCAGTTGCGCTGATGATCAGAGGTTTCATGATCGCTCTCCTTCTCCAGTGTTCAGTTTCAGTGTACGGCGGAGGAACTTAACCGTTTCTGAACTGAACGCATGAGGCGAGTACCGGTTGACCCAAACGCTACCGTGGGGCGGCAAACACCTCGGTATGCGGATGAAAGGCCGTCCAGGCAAACCAGAAGGCCAGCATCTGATCCGGTCGCGTCCCGTCGGGCAGGCGGACTTCTGCCGTGCGAGCCTGATCATCATGTATCACTTCGAAGACTTGTCCCTGCCAGGTGTGGGTGAACCGGTCCTCACCCGTACGGGCCAGTTCCCTCAACGGAAAGGCCAGTGCCTGACCCTGCCACTCCAGTCCCAGCACGACATCCTTGGGGTGATAGCGGCGATCCCGGTTGGACACGGGGAAATAGAGTGTTTCCGATTCGGCGTAACTGCCATAAGGCGAGCGGGTATAGTCACGCCAGTAACCGGTTTCCAGCGCCAGCACACGGGTATCCGGGTAGGCATCCCGCCACGCGCCCCAGGTGGTGTGGGTCACGAACACGCGCTCGAGTTTCTGGCCCTTGAGCGGCCCGTTGATGGCGCGCCCCTCGACCTGGGACCAGAGCGATTTGGTAGCCTTGTCATACATGAGCAGATCGCTGTTGTAGAGCAGCCCTGATACACCGAATTCAACCGGCTTGCCATTCAGCACAGGCCTGAATCCCATCCCGGTCCCGCACAGGGGGCAGAAGGTGATGAGCACCGGCTCGCCCCCCACACGATCATTGACGATTTCATGGTAGTTGAGCAGGCGGATGGGATAGGCGCGGGCATCATCGTTGTGCAGATAGCCGATCACCCGATCGCCGGCCTCAAGCCAGTCAGCCTCGTCCGCCGTCGTCATCCGGGGATCGGTCAGTGCGGGAATGCCGTCTCGCGGCGGGCCGCCGGGCAGGATTTCATGGGCAGGCACCAAGGGCTCGTCGATCACGAATCCGTTGAAGGTGCGGGTCTGGGCTGTCGCGGGGGCAATCAGGCCGGCAAGCATGAGCATGCCTGCCAGCCAGGCAATGATTCGGTTCATGGCTGTCCTCCTCCCTTTGGAACGTTGGACGGCCCGAACCGCAAAAGGTTCAGCGACGCTTCGGCGTCCAGGCCCAGATCATTTCGCCGATGACCGGTTCCTTGCCTTCACCGTCCGTGATCACGACCTTGACGCTGGTTTCACCCTTCTCGGTGGTGCGCATCTGTTCGATCTGCTCGGGCGTCAGCGTGGCTTCGGCGCGCATGTCGCCCTTGGCACGCTTCACGTAGTCGAGCTTCATGGTCTTGATGACCGGCACGGATGAAGCCGGAATGTTGATGCCGACCATGAAGCCGGTGGCGCTTTCGGCAATCAGGGCGCAGGCCACGGCGTGGACGGAGCCGATGTGGTTCTGCACCTTTTTCTTGTTCTTCAGGTTGACGATGCAGCGGCTGTAGGTGAGCTCTTCCACTTCGATACCGGCGGTTCCGGCAAACTTGACCGCCCGCCCGAAGAAGGTGGACATCACGGGGACGCGTGCGATCTTGGGTAAGCGATTGATTTGCTGAACGATGGCGTCCAGCTGATTCATGGGTTTGGCCATAGGTATTTCTCTCTGCTTGGGTCCGGGGCCAGAAGATACCTGAAATTTAATGTGACCGCACGTCATCCGGATCGCATCCTGTATACACACTTCCGTGCGAATGCAGTCAGAAATACGTATAGTGCGCGGAGTCACAGCCATGGACGGTCTGTCGGGGATCCTGATTGTGCACATGAATCGTCAGCTTCTTGGTCTGCTCCTGGTACTGTTTGCCAGCCTTTCAGTCATGACTCGGGCCCTGGGTCAGGAGGTGCCTGACTCACAGATTGACGTGCAGGGGCTGGACGGAGAGCTGCTGGACAATGTTCAGGCCCATCTGAATACGCTGGGGGCTGCACAGGACATCACCCTGATCCGTCGATCTGTCCGTACCGCACTGCAGGCCCTGGGCTATTACTCCGCTCAAATCGAACTGCTGCCTCGTGAGGAACACGGTCACCTGACACTTCGGGTCATGCCGGGAGAACCGGTGCGCTGGCGAACGGTTTCCGTGCGCCTGGCCGGTGAGGGTGACAACGATCCGGTTCTGAAGTCGCTGATCGAACACATGACGCCACGCCCCGGCGAACCGCTGCACCATGGCCGCTACGAAGCGTTCAAGCAAACCCTGCTGGATACGGCACTGGCACGTGGCTACTTTTCAGCCACCTATGCGCAGCATGATGCCGTCGTCCATCCCGATACCCGGGAAGCAGCGCTGGATCTGACACTCGACACCGGTTCGCGCGCTCAATTCGGTACCGTTCACTTCACGCCCTCCCGCGTCAGCGAATCCGCGCTCAGACAATGGATTCGCGACATTGAACACCGTCCGTGGGAGGAAACGCTTCTTCACCAGCTCCAGAGAGAGCTTTACGACACAGGCTATTTCAGTTCCGTGGTGCTGGAACCTCAGCCGCAACCTGCCCCGTCCTCGCGCGTCGATCTGCTGGCCCGACTTACGGATCGCAAACCCAATCGGGTCAGCACAGGCATCGGTTATGGCACCGATAGCGGTGCCCGGCTGTCTCTGGACTGGGCACGCCCGGTCGTCACCCGATCCGGACACAGCCTGAAAACACGCCTGCTGCTGACGCAGTCATCACAGGAGGCAGGGCTCAGCTACAAGATTCCGGCCCGGCATCCGGTGCGTGATTTCTGGCTGCTGCAGGCAGCGCACCAACGTGAAACCTTTGATCAAACGCTGGAAACGCAATCCCAGTTTTCAATCGCCCGACAAACCCGGCTGGACTCGGGCTGGCAGCGCAGCTACTACGCACGCATCAACAGCGACCGTGCGGTGCTGGATACCGAAGGTAAAAGGGAAGTGGTCTCGGACAGCTTTTACGTCACGCCCGGGATCAGTTTTTCCATCACCGAATCGGACGACCCGCTTCGTCCCTCGCACGGGTATGCCTGGACAGGCTCCGCAGAATTCTCGCATCCGACGCTCGGTTCGGATACGGATTACCTGCGCCTGCTCACACAAGGCCGCTACCTCTACCCGCTCGCCGACAGGCATCAGGTTCTGCTGCGCAGCACCGCTGGCCTGCTGGTCTACATTCCGGCCACGCCCGCCGGTGCGGTGCCCGATCGCTGGAAGCGGGTGCTGGCTGAGAAGAACCTGATCTGGGTGGGGGCGAACCGGTCCGGAAATACCGTTCACGTCCAGCGCCGGGCATTGTTCGCGCTCATGGGTGTGCGGGTCATTGAGAGCCGCATCGCGGTGGACACGAATCGCATCTATCTGACCGGGCTATCCGGAGGCGGCAAGATGGCCAGCATGGTGGCCACCGATCACC
>RFIV01000347.1 GCA_003695085.1 Gammaproteobacteria bacterium | reverse complement strand
ATCCTGGCGCGCTATGCGCCCATCCCGCGCATGCTGGCGCTGGATCCGCGCCTGGGTCAGTTGCTGGCCGATCCGACCAACCCGGTGATGGCCGATCGCATCAACCGCTTTCTTGAAGGAACCGCCCGGGTCATTGATGCCTCGGATATCTACCTGCTGGATGCCCAGGGCACCACCCTGGCGGCCAGCAACTGGAACCTGCCCCGCAGTTTCATCGGCCAGAACTACGCTTTTCGTCCCTACTTTACCCGTGCCATGAGCGGACAGGCCGGTCGCTACTTTGCCCTGGGTGTCGCCTCCGGCCAGCGGGGCTATTACTTCTCCTGGCCGGTATCGGAAGGGGACGAAATCGTGGGCGTCGTGGTGGTGAAGATACCCCTGGACGGAATTGAATCGCGCTGGCAGAACCCCTTTGGTCAGAACGAACGGCAAATTCGGGTTCTGGACGAATTTGGTGTGGTGGTGCTGGCGACCCGCAGTGACTGGCGCCTGCGCAAGACCCGGGCGCTCACCGATGCTGAACTGGAGAGACTCGTTCGCGAGCGACGGTACCCGGTTGACAGGCTGGACGTGCTGCCGGCACGCAGTCTGGCGCTGCCGGACGGCCTGGACTCGGCGCGCACGCGCCTGCTGCAGATTGACAATGACGGCCGTCGGGAGCGGTATCTGGTTCAGTCCGCGGACATGCCGCAGGCAGGCTGGACGGTGGAAGTCCTGAGTCCGCTGCGCGAAGCGCGTCGGGAAGTGACCAGTGTCATCTGGTTTACGGTCACCGTGGTCATGATCATGGTGCTCATGGTCATGCTGCTGATCGAGCGCTACCGGCGGGCACTTGTCCTCGAACAGGCCCGGCGCGAACTGGAGCACCGGGTGGAGGAACGGACGCAAGACCTGACACGCACCAACCGCCAGTTGCGTGAGGAGATCGAAGAACGGCACCGCGCTGAGGCTGCGCTCAAGCAAGCGCAGGAAGAGCTGATCCAGACGGCCAAGCTCGCGGTGCTGGGGCAGCTCTCGGCGGGTATCAACCACGAGATCAATCAGCCTCTCACCGCCATCCGCAACTATGCCCAGAATGCGCGTCGCTTTCAGGAAAGGGGGCAGGCGGAGATGGTGAACGCCAATCTGGATGAAATTGTCAGTCTGTGTGACCACATTGCCAAGATCATCGCCCAGCTCAAGATCTTCGCCCGCAAGAGCGAGGGGGTCCTGTCACCGGTGCCGGTGAAGGGCGCCGTGGAAGCGGCCCTGCGCATCGTCGAGCCGCACCGTCATGCTGCGCAGGTCACCGTGGAGGTGAATGGGCTGCGGGATGAGGACTACGTACTGGGTGACCTGGTCCGGCTGGAACAGATCCTGGTCAACCTGCTTACCAACGCCATTCAGGCCGTGGCAGGCCAGCCGGAAGCCTGTGTATCGATTGAGGTCGGGCGGCTGGCTGATCAGATTCACATTCGTGTGAAGGATAACGGGGGAGGCATCGAGCCCGGGCAGGAGGAACAGATTTTCGAGCCGTTCTATACCACCAAGGGCGTGAGCCAGGGGCTGGGACTGGGGCTGGCCATCTCCCGGCGCATTGCCGAATCCATGCAGGGTGCCCTGCGCGCCTTCAACAGCGAACAGGGCGGTGCCTGCTTCGAGCTGACACTCAAACGATTTGATACGGAGACCCTGACGGACCATGCACCCGAATGATGCGAAACAGGGCGAAGTCCTGTTCATAGATGATGAGGCGGCTGTCCGCAAGGCGGTGCAGCAGACCCTGATGCTCGAAGGTTGGTCAACCACGCTCTTTGAACAGCCCCGGATGGCACTGGAACACCTGACGCCCAACTGGCCTGGCGTGGTGGTCACGGATCTGAGCATGCCCGACATGGATGGCATGGCGGTACTGGACGCGGTACAGCGGCTGGACGCGGAAATTCCGGTGGTGCTGGTGACCGGGCACGGAGACATTTCCCTGGCGGTGGAAGCCATGCGCCGGGGCGCCTATGACTTCATCGAAAAACCCTTCTCCAGCGAGCGACTGGTGGATACGGTGCGCCGGGCGCTGGAGAAACGCACCATGGCGCTTGAGATCCGCAGTCTCAAACAGGAACTGGCGGTGCAAAACGCACCCGGACCCAGGCTGCTCGGTAATACACCGGCCATTCGCCGGTTGCGGCAGATGCTGCACAGTATCATGGACATGCCTGCCGATGTGCTGCTGCAGGGTGAAACCGGTACCGGCAAGGATCTGATCGCCCGCTACCTGCATGAGCACAGCCAGCGGCGGGAGCACAACTTCGTGGCCATCAACTGCGGGGCCGTGCCGGAGAACCTGATCGAGAGCGAACTCTTCGGCCATGAAGCGGGGGCGTTCACCGGGGCCGACAAGCTGCGTATCGGCAAGCTGGAATACGCCAATGGCGGCACGCTGTTTCTGGACGAAATCGAAAGCATGCCCCTGGCGTTGCAGGTACGCCTGCTGCGGGTGCTGGAAGAGCGGCAGGTGGAACGCCTGGGCTCCAATACACTGATCCCGCTGGATATCCGCGTGATCGCGGCGACCAAGGTGGACCTTAAGCAGCTTTCCGAATCCGGCGAGTTCCGTTCGGATCTCTACTACCGCCTCAACACCCTGAGTGTGGAGATTCCACCGCTGCGCGATCGCCCCGAGGACATCCCCTTGCTTTTCGAGCATTTTGCCATCATTGCCTCGGCGCGCTTTCAGCGCGAAATGGTGCCGCTGAGCGTGTCTCAGGTGCAGCGGCTGCTGACCCATGACTGGCCCGGTAACGTGCGAGAGCTGCGCAATCTGGCCGAGCGCTATGTACTCATGGGCGATGTGGCGCTGGACGATCTGGAAGGCGGGGCCTGGCCCCAGTCTGGCGATGCCCAGCAAACCTTGCCCGAGCGGGTGGAATGGTTCGAGCAGAGCATCATCCGCGAGGCCATGCAGCGCCACAAGGGCGTGATCAAGGATGTGATGGTGGAGTTGGGGCTGCCGCGCAAGACCCTTTACGACAAACTGGCCAAGTACGGCATCAGGCGTCAGGATTTTCGACCGGCCTCGCAGGATTGACCGACGTTTCCGAGGCCCGGCCGAACTGGTTGAAGTTGCGGCCCTTGCGCTTGGCCTGATACATCAGCTTGTCGGCCTTCTGAAGGACAGTACTGACCAGATCCTGGCTGTTGATCCAGAGCACGCCGATGGAAACGCCGAGGGGAACATCCAGATTCAGGCGCGCGACCTGCTCCATGATGGCACGTCTCAGCTTGTTTGCCAGCGCCAGGGCATCGTCGTCGCTGGCACAGTGATCGAGCATCACCACGAACTCATCGCCGGCAAAGCGGGCTGCATTGTCGGAGGTGCGCAGATTCATGCGCAAGGCGTGGGCCACCTGCTGGAGCACCTTGTCACCGATTTCGTGCCCGTAGGTATCGTTGATCAGCTTGAAGT
>RFIV01000346.1 GCA_003695085.1 Gammaproteobacteria bacterium | reverse complement strand
GTGCAACGCCGCTCAAACCCGGTTCGGCGACGCGTCCGTTCTTCGGTGTCAAACCGGCGCTGGTGGACAACGACGGCAACATCCTCGAAGGTGCCACATCGGGCAACCTGGTCATGCTGGACAGCTGGCCGGGGCAGATGCGCACGGTGTTCGGCGATCACGAGCGCTTCAAGCAGACCTACTTCTCCACCTACCCGGGGCGCTACTTCACCGGTGACGGGGCGCGTCGTGATGAGGATGGGTTCTACTGGATTACCGGTCGCGTTGACGACGTGCTGAACGTCTCCGGGCACCGCCTGGGTACGGCAGAGATCGAGAGCGCACTGGTGGAGCACGATGCCGTGGCCGAAGCAGCTGTGGTAGGCTACCCGCATGACATCAAGGGGCAGGGCATCTACTGTTACGTGACGCTCACGGTGGGTGTGGAGCCATCCGAGGCCCTGATTGACGAACTGCGCAAGTTTGTGCGTCAGGAAATCGGTCCGATTGCCACGCCGGATGTGATTCAGTTTGCGCCCGGACTGCCGAAGACCCGTTCCGGCAAGATCATGCGCCGGATTCTGCGCAAGATTGCCTCCAATGAAACGGATCAGCTCGGTGATACATCGACCCTGGCCGATCCGAGCGTGGTGGATGATCTGATTCAAAACCGCGCGAACAGTTAACTGAGTGGCGTCAGGCCATGCTCCATTAAAAGTCCCGGCTATGGCCGGGACTTTTGCGTTTGCAGGTAGGGGTTCCTATAATCGCCGCATGTCCGAAATCGTGAATCTGTTTGTGCTGGGTACGGAAGGCTGCCATCTGTGTGAGCAGGCCGAGGCTGTGGTGCTCGAGGTGGCCGAGCACTTCACCCGGCACGGTGTGCCGGTTCAGCGTGTACCCATTGATATCGCCGATCATCCTGACTGGGTCGCGGCCTATGGTACACGTATTCCGGTCGTGACCTGGACCTGGCCTGCCCCCTTGCCGGAGCAGGAGCTGGGTTGGCCGTTTGATCAGGCTGACCTATATCACTTTATCAAACAATACCTTGCGTCATATACTTCATGAAAATTGTCATCTCGCCAGCCAAGACACTGGATTATGAAACGCCCTGGAACGTCCCTGAAACGACATTGCCTCGTCTGCCGGAGCAGAGCGCGGAACTGGTGGATATCCTGCGCCAGAAAGCCCCTTGGGAAATCAGTGCCCTGATGGGCATCAGTGACAAGCTGGGTGAGCTGAATGCCGAGCGTTTTCAGAACTGGCAGTGGCCGTTCCCTGACGGGGCCGCCAAGCCTGCCATTCTGGCATTCAAGGGGGATGTGTACACTGGCCTTGAGGCGGAAACGCTTTCCGAAGAAGCGTTGCTGCGCGCTCAGAAACAGTTGCGTATTCTGTCCGGACTTTATGGCATCCTCAGTCCCCTGGACCTGATGTTGCCGTATCGGCTGGAAATGGGCACCAAGCTGGAGAACCCGAAGGGCAAGACACTGTATGCTTTCTGGGGCGAGACACTGACGGAGCTGCTGCGTCAGGACATGGCAGAAGATGGCGATGAGGTGCTGGTCAACCTGGCCTCCAACGAGTACTTCAAGGCACTCAAGCCGAACAAGCTCGGCGTGCGCGTGGTGACACCGGTGTTCAAGGACCTCAAGGGCGGGCAGTACAAGATTGTCAGTTTCTGGGCCAAGAAGGCGCGAGGCATGATGACACGCTTCATCATCGAGAACGATATCCGCGATGCAGAAGCGCTGCGAGACTTCGATGTGGGGGGCTATCGCTACAATCCGGCCATGAGCGAGGCCGATACGCTGACCTTTACGCGGGACACGCCCGAGTAATCAGTGAAAATCACGTGACCGGGTGCGCAACCCCTTGAGCAGGTCCGTACGATCGGTGAGCCGCCCGGCAATGACGTGAATGACATCCCCCTCGCGCTCCAGCGTCCCCCGAACTTCCAGCAGCTTTGCCGTGAGCAGGGGCTTGCGCTGAGCACGGGCGGTGCCCAGCCAGACAATCACGTTGATGTGCCCGGTTTCGTCTTCCAGTGTCACAAAGGTCACGCCTGAGGCTGTGCCCGGGCGCTGCCGGCCAATCACCAGTCCTGCCACCCGAACCCAGCTGCCATGTTTCCGGGTTTGCAGTGCTTCAGCAGTCAGGCAATCTCTGAGGTTACCCTTCTGGCGCAGCCAGGCCAGTGGGTGCTGGCGAAGCGTGAGGCCGGTGCTGGCATAATCCTCCAGCAGGTCCTGCCCGGTATCCGGCGCCCTGAGCGCATGACTGAACAGCGCACCGGCTGGGGCCAGAGGCTGATCCGGCTCCAGACCGAGGATTTCCCATCGGGCCTGATAGCGGTGCCCGCTCAGACTGTTGAGGGCACCGGAGGAGGCCAGTGCTTCCCATTCACGGCGATTCAGGTGGACGCATGCCGTCAGGTGCGCGAGAGATTCGAAGCCTTGTGGCGGGCGCGCGGCGATCAGCCGCTCAATGGTGGCCTTGCCCAGTCCCTTGACCAGGCGAAATCCCAGTCGCAGAGCGGGCTGACCGGCAGGGTCGGCCTCCAGTGTGTGGTCCCACTGGCTATAGCGGATGTCCACGGGCCTGATCTCCACGCCATGGCGCCGGGCATCCTGTACCAGTTGTGCCGGGGCGTAAAAACCCATGGGCTGGCTGTTGAGCAGGGCACAACAGAACTCGGCCGGGTAGTAGTGCTTGATCCAGGCCGAGACGTACACCAGCAGGGCAAAGCTGGCGGCGTGGGATTCGGGAAAACCGTATTCGCCAAAGCCGGAAATCTGCCGGCACAGTTGTTCGGCAAACTGCGTGCTGTAGCCGTTGGCCTGCATGCCCCGGATAAGCTTCTGCTGGTACTTCTCCAGTTTGCCGTTACGTTTCCAGGCGGCCATGGCCCGTCGCAGCTGATCCGCTTCTCCGCCACTGAAACCGGCAGCCACCATCGCCAGCTTGATCACCTGTTCCTGAAAGATGGGCACCCCCAGCGTGCGTTCCAGCACACGTTTGACTGCGTCGCTGGGATAGGTGACGGCCTCCCCCCCCTGACGCCGGCGCAGATATGGATGCACCATGTCACCCTGGATGGGGCCGGGCCGGACAATCGCCACCTGAATCACCAGGTCGTAGTAGCAGGCCGGACGCAGGCGCGGCAGCATGTTGGTCTGAGCGCGGGACTCCACCTGAAACACGCCCATGCTGTCACCCTTCGAGAGCATGGCGTACACCTGCGGGTCTTCTGCCGGCAGCGTGGCGGGTGTGAGCGTGGTACCTTCACGCGCATTGATCAGTTCAAGCGCCTTGCGGATGGCCGTCAGCATGCCGAGCCCCAATATGTCCACCTTCATCAGCCGCAGGGCTTCAATGTCGTCCTTGTCCCACTGAATGACCGTACGCCCCGCCATGGCCGCATTTTCGATGGGGACCAGATGATGCAGGGGACCGTTGCTGATCACGAAGCCCCCCACATGCTGGGACAGGTGACGGGGGAAGCCCAGAATCTCATTGACCAGCGCCACGAACTGGCGGCCCGTTTCGCCCTGTGTGCCCATGAGTTCGGACAGCTGGGCCTGCCAGGGGTGTTCCGTGTCGCGGCGGTCGAGCTGGCTGAGAATGACATCCGGCAGGTGAGACTCCAGCCCGAGCGCCCTGGCCACATCACGAATGGCGCTTTTGGCGCGGTAGGTGATGACAGTGGCGGCCAGCCCGGCCCGCTCACGACCGTACTTTTCATAAATGTACTGAATGACCTCTTCCCTGCGTTCGTGCTCAAAGTCCACATCAATATCGGGCGGCTCATCGCGTTCCTTGGAAATAAAGCGCTCAAAGAGCAGGCTGACGCGTGCCGGATCCACCTCGGTAATGCCCAGGCAGAAGCAGACGGCGGAATTGGCGGCGGAGCCTCGCCCCTGGCAGAGAATCTTGCGGCTGCGGGCGAAGCAGACAATATCGTAGATGGTGAGAAAGTAGTGCTCGTAGTTCAGCTCGGCAATCAGCGCCAGCTCATGTTCGATCTGTTTGCGGACAGCATCCGGCACCCCTTCGGGATAGCGCCGTGCGGCACCTTTCCAGACTTCCTGGTGCAGCCACTGCCGGGCGGTATATCCGGAGGGCACCACCTCCTGTGGATAGGTGTAGCTCAGCTCATCCAGAGAGAACGTGCACCGCCGTGCAATGTTCGCACTGTTGGCCAGCATTGGAGGTGGGTACAGGCGGGCCAGCTTGTCTCGTGGGCGCAGATGGCGCTCATCATTCGGGTGCAGGGCCAGTCCGGCCTCCTGTACCGTGCATCCCAGACGTAGCGCAGTGAGAATGTGCTGAAGCGCCAGGCGCTCGCGGCGGTGCATGTGTACATCTCCGGCCGCCACACAGGGTACGTTCAGCAGACAGGCCAGTTGTTCTGCCTGCTTCAGGTATCGGGCTTCGCCGGGAACCAGCAGACGTTCGTACAAGAGTGCCAGACGGTGCTGATAATGCTGCAACAGTGCGCCGGCCCACGCAGGCAATACCTTCTGTATCGGGCTCCCGGGCCGCCAGAGCAGCTCGCAGTGTGCCAGCACTGGATTCAGAAGATCTTCGGGTGAAAAATGGTAGTCGCCCTTGCTCGCGCGGCGTCGGCAGCGGGTAATCAGTGTGCAGAGCTCACTCCAGCCTTGCCGGTCGCGTACCAGCAGTACAAACACATGCTCTTCGAAGCGGAACTCGGCACCGCAGATGAGGTGCAGGCCGAGTGCGCGTGCGGCCACGTGCGCCCGGACCAGCCCGGATACCGAGGCTTCATCCGTGAGGGCCAGCGCTGCATAACCCTGTGCATGGGCCTGCTCGACCAGCTCTTCCGGGTGCGAGGCGCCCCGCAAAAAGGTGAAGTTGCTGAGGCAGTGCAGCTCGGCATAGCCGGGCAGGGTGTCAGCTGAACCAGCCATGGATGAACCAGTGTCCCTGAGGGGTACGGAACACCCAGCACAGGCGCTCCTCATCCAGCCGGGCCATGTAGTAGTCCCGTTGAATGGGCGCATGATCCCACCAGCCCGCAATCAGACGTTCGGGACCACTGATCCGGGTCAGGCGCGAGGGATTCACCGGCAGGGGGTGTTCCAGAAACGCGACAGGCCTTGCGGCTGACAGGGCGGGGGCGTGGGCCAGCTGGCTGTCCAGGGTGCCGGCCCGCTCCGGGCGGTGGTCAGCGTATCCTCCCACGCGCTTGAGCGCACCATCCCCCAATCTGGCCTGTAACTGCGCAACCAGTTGTTGCATGTGACCAAGTGGCGAAACCGTTTCCCCGAACAGGTCATCACTGACTGCCGTGCAGGGTTGAAAGTGATCTGCCTGAAGCCGTATCAGGCGCACCGGGTGTGGCAGATGCAGTCGCTCGAAGCGCAGCTTGCACAGGCTCAGCCAGTGCTGAGCGGATGCAGTTCCGGATGGGTGACCCAGTGTCACGATCATTGGGGGCGCATCGCGCCGGGTCAGGGTCAGGCAGATCTGATTGACCTGGCAGTTTCGTAACCGCAGGCTGCTTTCCAGAGCACTGAACAGTCGTCTGAGCGGAAACAGCAGGGCTTCGGCGTGGGAGATGTCCTCAAGCAAGTCCAGATGTTGGTCAAAGCGGGCGGGCGGGTCGAACAACATCATCGGCTCGGGCTCATCTCCTGCCAGTCTTTCCAGCCAGCTGAGGGTTTCCGGGCCGAAGCGGCGGGCGATCTCACGCCGGGGAATTGTCAGCAATTGATCGACATTATCCAGTCCCGTGCGCAGCATGTTTTCCAGCACCCGGGCGGGCAGGGGCAGGGCTTCGGTGTGCAGGCGCCGTATCTGTGCCCGAAGCACATCCGGGGTGTCTGTTGCGATCCCCTGATGCTGCAGTGCCAGCGCATACGCCTGGGTGGCGGTGACGCCCGTGGCCAGATGTATCTGGTAGCCGAGCTGACGAAAATAGTCCCCCAACTGCAACCAGTAACTGTCCAGCCCGCCGAACAGGCGCAGCATGCTGCCACACTCGAGAACCAGTGCCTGCGGTGCATAGTGACAGACCTGATCGCTGAACTGCAGGGCATGCTCTGCCAATGTATGCATGACCTGAGTCAGATGGCTGTCCGATGCAGGCAATATCGTGACATTGCCTGCCAATGCCTGAGCGCTGGCCAGGGAAAAGCCCGGGCGAATGCCCTGGGCCTGGCTGCG
>RFIV01000345.1 GCA_003695085.1 Gammaproteobacteria bacterium | reverse complement strand
GCTCCCAACCGTGCTGGTCCAAGGAGTTGAGATCGGCTCTTCGTCACCCGTCCGTAAGACCAATTAAAGTGAATTAAGGGGTTTAGTGTGAACAAGTCCGAACTGATCGATGCTATTGCTGCGTCTGCAGACATCTCCAAGGCTGCTGCTGGCCGCGCGCTGGACGCTGCTCTGGAATCCATTACCGATGCACTGAAGAAAGGCGATCAGGTGACTCTGATCGGATTCGGTACCTTCCAGGTCAAGGAGCGTGCAGCACGTACTGGCCGCAATCCTCAAACCGGTGAAACGATCAATATCCCGGCAGCCAAGGTGCCTGGTTTCAAGGCGGGTAAAGCGCTCAAGGATGCAGTAAACTGATCACGAACGTGTTCAGAAAGGTTTGCCTGGAGCGGTAGTTCAGCTGGTTAGAATACCGGCCTGTCACGCCGGGGGTCGCGGGTTCAAGTCCCGTCCGCTCCGCCAACCATTTTGAGGCGCTTTGTCCAAAGCGCCTTTTTCATATGTGAAGACAAGCTAACGGAGGCTGCATGCTTCAGAATATGCGGGACAATGCCCAGGGTGTTGTTGCCAAGATCATTGTCGGTGCCATTGCCGTCACCTTTGCCTTGTTTGGCGTGGAGTCCATTGTCGGCGGCCTGGGTGGTCAGCCGGAGGTGGCCACCGTGAATGGTGAACCGATTCTGGATACCGAGTTTCAGCGTGCACTGGAATTGAAGCGGAGAAACATGATTAACCAGATGGGTGAGAACTTCGACCCGGCTGCGTTGGATGAAAATCTGCTTCGTGCCTCCACACTCGAGGATCTGATTCACAGAGAGGTTCTCACACAGTTTTCAAAACAGGCGAACATGGCCGTGTCGCCTGCCCAGATTGATCAGTTGATTGTCACCCTGCCACAGGCTCAGCGGGACGGAAAGTTCAGCAAAGAAGCCTTTTTGGCCTTTGTACGCAACCTGGGCATGACGCCGCTGGAGTTTCGTGAAGCACTGCGCAAGGAAATGCTCATCAACCAGATGCGGGAAGGGATCGTCCGGTCAGCATTTGTCACCGACGCACAGGTTGAGGACATTCTCCGAATTGATCGTCAGACCCGTACCTTCAGTTACAGGCTCCTGAAGGCATCCGACTTTGAAGACCGTGTCCAGGTTTCTGACGCGGATATCGAAGCCTTCTATGAGGCTCACAAGGCAGACTATACCTTGCCTGAGCGAGTGGTTTTCGAATATGTGTTGCTGAGCCTGGAGGACTTGAAAGCAAACGTCCAGGTCAGTGAGGAGCAGGTCCAGGAGCGGTACAACACCGAAATTCGTGACTTTGAGGCTACAGAGCAGCGCAAGGCGTCACACATTCTGATTGAAGTCGGGGAAGACGGTGATGAAGCCGCACGGGCGAAGGCGGAGCGTCTCTACAAGCAGCTTCAGGAAGGGGCCGATTTTGCTGAGCTGGCCAAGAAGGAGTCTGCGGATCCGGGTTCAGCGGAAGCTGGTGGCGATCTTGGTTACGCTGCGAAAGGCACCTATGTTCCCGAATTTGAAGATGTTCTTTGGTCTTTGAAGGAGGGCGAAATCTCCAAGCCGGTCAAGACTGAATTTGGTTATCACATCATTCGGCTCGACGGGATACAGAAGCAGCAACCCCCTACGCTGGCCGAATCCCGGGATCGCATCCGTGATGATCTGGCCCTTGAAGCTGCCAGCAAGAAATTTGCCAGCCTCATGGAAAAAATGAGTGACCTGGCGTTCCAAAGTGATGATCTGAAGCCAGTGGCCGAAGCGCTGGGCACAGATGTAAAGATATCCCCGGAGGTGCCCAGAGCAGGCGGCGGAGACGGTATCTGGGGTTTGCCGGCAGTTGTACAGAAGGTCATGACGGCCGATGTGCTTGAGGATGGCTTTAACAGTCCGGTGATCGAGTTGGGCAACGATCAGGCTTTGGTTGCCCGCAAGAAGGAGTTGCTGCCCGAGACTGTTCAGTCACTTGCAGACGTGCGGGAACAGATTGTTGAACGCCTCAAGCGAGAGCGTGCCCTGGAGCTTGCTCGCGAAGAAGGGAAGAGACTGGCGTCTCTTGGATGGGAAGAGCTGAGTCAGCAATCGGGCTGGCAGCGCCGTGAGGCCGCATCCCGCCGCGATCGCGAGGTGGATCCCAATGTGGTGTGGGCGTTCCGGGTCCCTGTGGGTGACGGGGTGCAGGTGAGTGGCTTCGAGACCGACGAGGGCTATATTGTTGTCGCGCTTGAAGCGGTCCAGAACCCGGATCTTTCGGAAATTGACCCGGCGACGCTTGCAGGGCTGAAAGCCTTCCTGGCCGGCCAACTCGGGCAAGGGGACTATGCTGCACTTGTGTCTGAACTGAACGCACGTGCGGAGATCGAGCGTCTCTGATTGCGGGTATGACCCGACCGCCATCAACGCCCTGCCCGTGCAGGGCGTTTTGGTTTGTGAACCCGGTCTCGCTGCAGGCCGGGATGCCGATGGTTTTGCGGACTGGTTATCTTTACCACCCCGTTAATTCATGTAATCTTGAGGTTACAGTAAGTTACTGTACAAGCGTATAAAAAAGGATGTCATGCTTCTATTTCTCGTACTGACGGGTGCCCTGCTGGCTTTCAACATGGCGGATGAGGCGCTGGAGCTCAAGCCGCACGACCCTGCAGTGGTGATTCATCAGCAGAGCATCAACAAGGGGAATACCTTTGTACGGATGGATACCCGGGTAGAGCCGCTGGCGGAGCAGCGCTTCAGGAACATCACCCGGCAGGCCTATGACTATTCATGTGGTTCAGCGGCATTGACGATTGTGCTGGAGAACTATCTCGGGCGCCGGTTCGAGGAAAGGCAGATCATGGAAGGCCTGCTGCACTACGGGGATGCCGAGAAGATTGTGCAGCGCAAGGGCTTCTCCATGCTGGATTTCAAGCGCTTCGTGACGGCGCTGGGTTACCCCTCGGGGGGGTTCAAGGCGGAGATAGAGGACCTCAAGGAGTTGGACCATCCGGCCATCGTGCCTATCAGGTACGGGGGGTTCAAGCACTTCGTGGTGGTGCGCAAGGTGAGGGATAACAGGGTATTTGTTGCGGACCCCTCGCAGGGCAACATTACCTTTACGGTGGAGCAGTTTGCCGCACACTGGGACAACAACGTGCTGTTCATCATTTTTCCGGGAAATACCAAGCCCCTGGATGGCCTCGAACTGCGTGAGGAAGACATGCGTTTCGTGGATGAGCAGACTTTCACAATGGCGGCGTATCGCGAGTTCCCGGTGTTTACCCGGGGTATGGAGAACCGGATCAACAATCTCCTGGAGCGTGCCAAGAACAGCGAAGACGGTACGGTGCCAAACGCAAACAAGGTTTTGCGTTATAAACGACAATAACAGTCTGACAAATAGGGTGTAACGGATGAAGCGTTGGGTGCTGATCGGATGCATCGGCCTGATGGCAGGTGGACCGGCCTGGGTTATGGCGGAAGAAAAGAGCAGCGTTGATCAGGCGCGGGAAGCGCTGGCCAAGCAGGACGAAGGTGACGAGGCAAAGAAACTCGAAGAAGTCTTCACTGCGACTGAGAAGAATTACAGCCTGCTCAAGAAAGGGAAAAGGTCGCTGACCTATGGTTTCGATTATAGTTACTTCGGGGACCAGCGGCTGGATGTGGATATCGTCAATGGAAACATCCGGAACTTCGACGTCACACCCGATGCGCAACATACGTTTACCAACAGCTTCACCATCGACTACGGGATCCTGAACAACCTGACTGTCAGTACCCGTGTGCCGCTGGTTGTCAAATACGAAACCAGCAAGAGCCTGGTCAATACTGACGTGGGGGATGTAAGCGTTACTTTGCGTTGGCAGCCATTTGCCTACGTGCCGGGAAAGCCCTCATACACGTTCTTCGGAACGCTCAAGACCAAGACAGGGGTGTCGCCCTACGAGATAGACGTTGAAAGGCAATTGCCCTCAGGTGCCGGTTATTATTCCGTGTCTGCGGGTGCCAGTGCGTCCAAGGTACTGGATCCGGTCATTGTCTTTGGTTCGCTGTCGGGTACTTTCGCCCTGCCCGAAACCGATCTGAACCAGGTGCGGGGCGGTAACCTGCTGACCAAGGTGGCACCAGGCAATACACTCTCGTTCTCGGCAGGTTTCTCCTATGCACTTTCCTATGATGTCTCTCTGAGCATATCGAACCAGATTTCGTTTACCGATCAGACCACGCTGACCTTCCTGGATGGTCGCGAGCAGGTGACTCAGGATTCTCTGAGTGCAACCGTCAACTTTTCACTGGGTGTCCGTGTCAGTGACACCAAGCTGATTACAACCTATATGGGATTTGGTCTGACCGAAGACTCGCCTGATGTCATGGTCGGGCTGTCCATCCCCATCAATATTGAAGGCCTGAAAGAGCAGTGAGGGGAGTGGACACAGTGACAGGACGTGCGCGGCATATCCGCAAGGTGTCTCTTCGCCTGCTGAGCGCTTTGACCGTGGTGTTGGCCTCCGCCAACTCACAGGCGCAGCTTGGTCAGAACCTGCTGGTGGATCCGAAGGCGCTATCACTGGGGAACGCCGTGACAGCGGATCCCCCGGGGATATCATCCATCCACTATAATCCCGCCGGGCTGGCCTATCTCAAGGGGCGCAAGTTCGAAGCGATTCTGCTGAACCCGGCGTTGAATATCGAGGCTTCGTTTGAAGCGCCCGAGGGCTACAATATCTTCGGCATTGATGGGGTGAAGAATGATCCGGTCGTCGGGGAGCGTAGCAAGACGCGCACGGCGGCCATCTATATCCCTGGCTACGGCCTGCAGCGCCTGCCCAAGGGGCCAGGACTTCTGCCTACAAACGGATTCAGCATCAACCCACCAGGCTCAAAGTTTACCTTTGCCAACGCCCTGTATTTCCCTCAGTTTGTCGGCTTCTACAGGAAGAACGGAGATCCTGCCCGATATAACGGCAAGACGGTTGCTGTTGAACGTATTACCTATCTCTCCCCCTCGTTTGGCTACGAAGTGAATGACGAGTGGAAGGTCGGTTTTGGTGTCAACTTTTCCTATCAGGCACTGGCACTTGA
Organism: Gammaproteobacteria bacterium; assembly: GCA_003695085.1. Taxonomy (GTDB): domain Bacteria; phylum Pseudomonadota; class Gammaproteobacteria; order Pseudomonadales; family Oleiphilaceae; genus Thermohahella. Next base: position 7,503 of record RFIV01000345.1, on the reverse strand, counting down.
CCAGTACATGCGCGCACCCAACATGATGCTCGGTGTAGCCGAGATCCTTCAGGATGCCTTCAATTGTGAAACCGGACGAGAACCGTTGGCACCTTTTCTGGGGCTCTGTGGAGGGAACATCGGGCCTTGGGATGATATAGGGGGACTGCATCTTGAACTGCAGGAGACGCTCTCTCCGACATATAATCTTGGCGTGATCTGGCAGCCAACCCCCTGGTTTCGCTGGGGAGCCAGTTACCAGTCCGAAGGCAAGATGAACATGAAGGGCACGTTTGAGCTCAATTACACCCCGGACTGGTATGGCTTCTGGCAGAGTTTCAACGGATCCATTTTTGGGGTGCTGAGCGGGGCCATTTTCGGCTTGCCCTCTGGCGTGCCGCGTGAAGCCGGCAATGTCACCATGCACTTGCGCTATCCGCAGCATTTTCAGACGGGTATCAGTGTTGATGTCCACCCCAAGCTGACCCTGAATATCGATGTGGGCTGGACCGACTACAGCGTTTGGGATGCGTTCAAACTGGAATTTGATCGGAATCTGGAGTTTCTTGGGGCTGCACGCCTGCTGGCGCCGGAGAATGCAACCTCCAATACCCTGATTCTTCCGCTGGAATACAAGGATGTCTGGAACTGGGCTTTCGGCGCCGAGTTTCACGTCAACTCCCGTATTGATCTGCGTGCAGGCGTGGAGATCCGGGATACGGTTATTCCAAAGAATCGGCGCGATGTGTTGGCACCACTGGGCGGAGCGAACTTGTACAGTGTCGGGATGGGCTATCGCTGGAGCCGGGATACGGATGTCAGCTTCTCGGCCAGCTATCTGCGTTCCTTCGAGCAGATTCCGGCTGGCACCAGTTGTAATGTCAACTGTGATGACCTCCAGAATATTGTCTATAACCCCTATGCGGGCCTCAATGTGACGACCAAGCTCAAGATCATCATTCTCGGTCTGTCTTTCCGGACCAGCTTCTGAATCGGGGGACGTAAATGCTGCCACACCGTTTCAAGCTGGCGATTTCGGGGCTCATGGTGTTTTGCCTGGCGGCAACACCAGAAGCCCGGGAGCGAATTTTTACGTGGGTGGATGAGACGGGGCAAATCCGGCATACCATTGTGGAAGAAGCGGATCCGGAGCCGATTCCCGCAGCCGGTGAGCGTGGCTCGGAAGAAGGCGGTTTGAACGAGGTATCTGACGCCGCAAGCCGGCCTGAGGCTGTTTCGGATCTATCGGGCTCTCAGAGGGCGAATAATGCGGAGCCACCCTCTTCCAAAGCCACTGTCCAGGCGAGCACGCCTATGAAGGCGGCTGATAATTCGAACCAGGCGGCTGACAATACCGGTCCGGCAGAGCAGAAGGATGCGTCAGGTACCGGTGAGCCCCAGCCACTTCCTGACGGGAAGTTTGTGCTTGATGGCGAAGTCTATGAAGACGCAGCAGCATTGGAGGCGCGGGGTTTCACAAGGCCTGACAAACCCCGGTTTTTTACATGGATGGATGCAACCGGACATCTGCGCTCTGACCCACTGCCAGTGGCACCTGAGTCTCAGCCTGAAAACAAGGGGGCTCCCGAGATAAGGTCCGATGAGGCGGTCGTGCTGGCGCGCTCGTTGAAGGCCAATGACGTCCTGTCTCAGGCGTGTTGTGATCAGTTTGAAACAGATGCGTTTAATCTCCGGGAATGGCCAGACGATGAATCCGAATTCTTGCTGATTTTCGAGCCGGGTGATGCGCGATTACCGCTTCTGGGGGGCGACACACCCTGGCGGCTCATCTCGCTTCCCGAAACCGGACAGGCACGGACACTGAGACTGCGTACCTTTGTGGAGAAGCGGGCCCTTTATCCCACCTTGATTACACTGGATGCAGCCGGGCACCCCCTGAGGGTCTTGCGTGATATCGTTTATCGCTACGAACCTGCCAGCTGGTTTCGACATGCCTACATTGAAGGTTACGTTGAGGTGCAGCCGAACGAACGGCAGTTGCTGGTGGTGGTCAGTAATGAAGACCTGGAGCGCCAGACCGTTACGATTGGCCTGACGGATGAACCCATTGTCGTGCGCCATGGGTTGGCAGGACAAGTGCATCTGAAGCAGATTACGGCTCACTGATCTCCGTTTGAATCCAGAGTCGTGATGACCAATAGAACCGTCCGTCAGCTGCCGGGCTGGTGCAGGTGTACTTGAAGCGCCGAAGAGCAGGGAGGCGTGGAGCCTGCGCCGACCAGAGGTCACCCTGCCTTTGCACGGGGATCTGGCCCAGCCCATCCGCGAAACAGTTCAGTGAGCGGATGTCGTCCGGCAGTCTGAACGTCAGCAGCGGAGGTGTGCTGGCGTGCCAGATTGTTGCACCCTGTTCTGCTGTCCAGGGAAGAGGACGGGTTTTCACTTTTAACCGAAGATCGGCCTGCTGGCCATATCGGTCATTCATTGGAAATCTTGGAACAGCATTCATCGGCGTTTCAGGGCCGACAGCGCCTGAATGCTGTGCAACCGCCCTGAATCCCAACGCATCGACGATTTTCAGGGTTCCGGGGTCGAACTCTCCATAGGGGTACGCCAGCAATTTGGGGGTCGATCCCAGGTTGCGCTCGATAGCATCCTGGGCCTGCAGGATTTCATGCCGAATGGCAGTCTCGTTCAACGCGGTCAGGTGAGGGTGGCTGAACGTGTGGTTGGCAATCTCCGCCCCTGCACGTTTCATTTCGGATAACTGCTGCCAATTTGCGTAAAGACCGGAATGGCCAACGCGTGGGGGATTGACGAAAACTGTAAACGGCCACCCGTATGCCTTCAGGAGCGGGAAGGCTTTTTCGTACACGCTGATGTAGCCATCGTCAAACGTGATGGCAAGCGCATCTACTTCGCGGTTTCGAGATTCTTCGAGCAACCGAGACAGTGGCAAGACAGGCAGGCCACTTTCCGCGATCCATTTCAGGTGCCGGGCAAACAGTTCGGGAGAAATCGATGTGGCGCGGGGGGTGTCTGTGTCCACATGGTGATACATGAGAATCACCGCAGCGTTCGTCCCCGGGCTGACTGCCGTCAGGCCAAGAAACACGATGCTGAACAAACGAAACAGGCGACGCATCAGGCCAGGACCTTCTTGAGATATTGCCAGGCGGACTGTATCGACTGAAACTCCCGGACGCAACCTCCACGGTCCGGATGGTGTCGCATGGCCAATTCCCGGTAGCGGTTTCTGACGACCTCGAGATTTGAGCAGGTTTCAGGAAGTCCAAGCGTTTCAAGCGCTTCAGCACGCTGGTGTGGATTGAGAAGACAGCGGAAAAAATGATCCAGCATGGCTTCGACATCGGATTCCGAGGTCTGAAAAAGGTTGTCGATGTTCTGGTAGTAGGTCGCCAGCTTATCCTGCTCGACCAATGCTTGTGTGCCGGGCAGCCAGGGCAGAAGCCGTATACCCAATGGATCTATCACGAGGATGCCGGCCTGATCAGCCAACCAGCTATTGCGAAGGCGATAAAGGGAATGAAAAAGCAGAAAGTGAGTCTGAAACAGACTGAGAGGCAGCCTCAATGCGGTGGGATCAAAAAGCGCCCAAGGGGGGGCACTCAATGTACGTATGAGGTCGTACTCTCTGATTGGGGCTGCCCCCACCTTGATCAGGGCGCTCAGCGCTTCCTCCAGCTTTGCCAAAAGCCAGTCCAGCGGTGAACCTTCTGTCTGTTCGGAAGTCTGAGAGGCGTGCAGAACTGAAGATGTGAGGGTAGACATGTTCTATAGAGTACTCAGTATGATTCTTGTGTTGATGGGGGTGCCTGACGCTCAGGCCGCACCCCGGGCAGAGTATTGGGCGGCTTTCGATCACTTTGCCACACAAACGGTACAGGTTGATCATAGCAGCTGGGCGGCATTCCTGAAAAAGTATGTGCATGAAGACGTATCCGGCCAGACGCGCGTGGCCTATGGAGAGGTGACTGAAACGGACCGCGGAAATCTGAAAGCGTATATTCGCCGCTTATCCGGGCTTGATCCGCGCACCCTTGACCGCCCGGAGGCCATGGCGTACTGGATCAATCTGTATAATGCGTTGACGGTTCAGCTCGTGCTGGCGCATTACCCGGTGGAGACCATTCGTTCAATCCATGAAGGATGGTTCGCTTTTGGTCCCTGGGACGATCCGTTGATCACGGTTGCGGGCCATACTCTGACGCTCAATGACATTGAGCATCGGATACTGAGACCTCTCTGGAAAGACTATCGTATTCACTTTGCAGTCAACTGCGCCAGCCTTGGCTGCCCTGACCTGAACCCTGAGCCCTATTATGCCGGGCGTATCGAGGCGCAGCTGGCAGGTGCACAGGAACGTTTCCTGGCCCAGCACAAGGCGGTCCATCAAGAGGGTGGACACTGGGTGCTGTCGTCGATCTTCGACTGGTATGGTGAGGATTTTGGCGGTCGGCCGGGGGTGATCCGGCTGATACTCCGTCACTCCCCTCAATGGACTGGCAAGCTCACGGAGGACAGTGCGCTGAAGTACGACTACGACTGGCGGCTCAATCAGTGGCCAGCCCGTTGACGCCATGCATGAACAGCGCAACGGCAAATTCGGCTGCTTGTTCCGGGCACGCGCTGGCACGTCGCGCAAAGGCGATACCCATCTCGTAACCGACACCAAAAAAACAGGCCGCCAGGTACTCGACGTCTACGCCCCCGGAGATGAGACCACGTGCCTGAGCGTCTTTCAGGTCCCGTAAAAGGCTGTCGTGTGTCAGGCCCATGATGTCAGCCTGACACAGGTTCCGAATGGCCGATTCATTCTGGCGAATGATTTCGAAAAGAGCAGGGTTGTCCCGGACGGTCCGAAACAGTGCGCGGTATGTTCGCCCGATCATTTCCGGCAAGGTTGTGGCTGATGCCCGAATGTCATGCATCTCATGGTTGAGCCGGTTCAGGTAATCATTGACCAGGGAGCGAAATACCGAGGCCTTGTCAGTGAAGTAATTGTAGAAGGTCCCGGCTGCGAGATCGGTACGGCGAATAATGTCGCGTACACTGACCTCGCTGTAGGGTTTTTCAAGAAAGCAGGCCAGAGCTGCATCCAGAATGGCCTTGCGGTTGCGAACCCGGTTCTGATCGCGCCGTCCCAGCGGTGCAGTGGTGGAGGTCATGACGTCCTGTCTCTGATTTTGAATTTGTACGATTATACCAATCAAGAAGAGGGTGTCACCTTTCGGCTACGGGGTTTCACCATTCTGAAACGCGCCGGGCTTGTGTATAATGCGTGACCGTTTTGCGGAGGCCGGTTATGAACGACATGACTTCAGCCGCCCGGCTGAAAAAAGACAAACTGGAGCAGAACAAGCTCCAGAAGCTGCTGCGCAGGAATGTCGGGCGCGCAATTGCAGATTTTGGCATGATTGAGGACGGCGACCGGATCATGTGCTGCTTGTCCGGTGGCAAGGACTCGTATGTGATGCTGGACATCCTGATGAATCTGCAGCAGCATGCGCCGGTCAACTTCGAGCTGATTGCGGTCAATCTGGATCAGAAGCAGCCGGGCTTCCCGGAAGACGTGCTACCTGATTATCTGTCCTCCATTGGGGTGGAGCACTACATCCTTGAGCGCGACACCTACAGTGTCGTGAAGGAGAAGGTTCCAGAAGGCAAGACAACCTGCGGCCTTTGCAGTCGTCTGCGACGGGGCATCCTGTACGACTTTGCTGTCGAGCAGAAGTGCAACAAGATCGCCCTCGGTCATCACCAGGACGACATTCTTGAAACCCTGTTTCTGAACATGTTTTACGGCGGCAAGCTCAAGGCCATGCCACCCAAGCTGCGCAGCGATGATGGCCGCAATGTTGTGATCCGCCCGCTGGCCTACTGTCGGGAGAAGGACATTGCCCGCTATGCAGCGTATCGTCAGTTTCCGATCATTCCGTGCAATCTGTGTGGTTCACAGGAGGACTTGCAGCGTCAGGCGATCAAGCAAATGATCGGGGAGTGGGAAAAACGCTATCCCGGGCGCGTGGAGAACATGGCACGTGCTCTGCGGCATGTGGTGCCGTCGCACTTGTGTGACACTCAGCTCTACGATTTTCAGGCACTGGATGTGGACCCGGCTACACGTGAAGCCGATGTGATTTCCGTGCTGAACATTTGATGGAAGACCGGGAGCGATGCAGCTCCCGGTTTTTTTCAGATGATACGTGAAAAGTTCTTCTGCTGAGTCTGGGGCAGGTAGGCGTCAAAGGTTTTACAGATTCCCCTGATCAGCAAACGGCCGCTGTCGTGGATCTGTATGGCGTCATCGGTGAGTGTCACCAGTCCGTCTTCCTGCATGTCGGACAAGACAGCGAGCTCGCGGGCAAAATAGTCATCGAAGCGAATATCGAACTCTGATTCGATGCGAGCCTTCTCCAGGCGGAAGTTGCAGATGAGCTGCATGATGACGGCGCGTCGCAGCACGTCATCATCATTGAGCATGACGCCTCGCTTGATCGGTGTGCGCCCTTCATCCATTGCGGCTTCATAGCCTTCCATCTCGTGATAGTTCTGGTAGTAGTGCCTGTCCAGCATACTGATGGAGGAGACGCCCATGGCGACCAGATCGCAGTTGCCGTGGGTGGTGTAGCCCTGGAAATTCCGGTGCAGCTCACCTCGGGCCTGTGCGAGGGCAAGCTCGTCGTCTGCCTTGGCGAAATGGTCCATCCCGATAAAGACGTAGCCTGCATCCACGAGTTTCTCGATGGTCTGTTCGAGAATGATCAGCTTGTCACGTGGAGGTGGCAGATCCCCAGCATTGATCCGGCGCTGAGGCATGAAGCGCTGAGGCAGGTGCGCGTAATTGAAGACGGACAGGCGGTCCGGGGCAAACTCCAATACGGTATCGACTGTTCGTGCAAAACTCTCGGGTGTCTGGAAGGGCAGACCGTAGATGAGATCCAGATTGATGGAACGGAAGCCCAGTTCCCGAGCCTTGTTGAGCACGGACAAGGTGAGCTCCCTGCTCTGAATGCGGTTGACTGCCTGCTGAACCTTCTCCTCGAAGTCCTGGACTCCCAGGCTGACGCGGTTAAAGCCGATGTCCCGCAGTGTCTCCAGCGTTTCATCTGTCACTTCACGCGGGTCCAGCTCTATGGAGTAGTCGCCGTTGTCATCATCGCGCAGGTTGAAGTGCTCACGCGTAACCTGCATCAGTTCCCGCATCTGCTCCGGTGAAATGAATGTAGGTGTCCCGCCGCCCCAGTGCAGCTGCTCTACCGTGCGGCCGCTTGCAAAGTGCTCGGCCTGCCAGGCAATTTCCCGATAAAGGCGCTGAAGATACGGCTCCGCCTTTTCGCGACGCTTGGTGATGATCTTGTTACAGGCACAGTAGTAACACAGGCGTGCGCAAAACGGGATATGAAAATACAGTGACAAGGGTCGACCGGATGCCACACTGTCCTGTGCAGCCTGCCGGTAGTCATCCTCGCTGAAATTCTCGCTGAACTCCACGGCTGTGGGGTAGGAGGTGTAGCGGGGTCCCTGAAGGTCATACTTGCG
>RFIV01000344.1 GCA_003695085.1 Gammaproteobacteria bacterium | reverse complement strand
GGTCTATTTCGATCTATTGGAAACGACCCTTCGCAATCTTGAATCGCTCTCCCCCACACTCGTCTGGTCGCACCGTGGGTCAGTCTCCACTGGATGCGAACCGGATATATCAGATGGCATTTCCTGGCACAAACGAGTTGAAACGCTTGAAAGGCTTTATGGTTTCGACGTTCAGAGTGCCGGTAATTTGGGGGGGCGTATGCGGAATGCGATCAATAGCGCTGTCAATTCCGGGCTATGGGGCATCATTGTGGGCGCAGACTGTCCGAGTGTGACCGCTGAACACATCCTTCAGGTCCATGAATGCCTGAGCGCGTATGATGTGGTTCTGATTCCGTCCGATGATGGTGGCTATGTCGCGATCGGCAGTCGGGTGACGCTTCCTGCCGCATTCGATCATTGCCGGTGGGGAAGTGGCCACGCATTGGCAGATACCCTGGAGCGGCTTCAAGGCAGCGGCCTGACAGTCAAATGTCTGGCACCGCTTTGGGATGTGGACACGCTTGAGGACTGGGAGCGATGGAAGAAATCGCCTTAGCCTACCAGGAGTGCCTGTGCCCGGAGCATTTCAAGTACCATATCGACCGCTTTTTCAGCTGACTGGCGAGGTTTTCGGCAACTGTCTGCATTCAATCCCAGTGCCTTACCCTCATTTTTGATCAGCTGCTCGGTGGCATTGACTATTTCATCTTGCGTGTTGGTACCAGTACACAGGAGCGCAATCTGCTGGCTCAGCGCATCCATCTTGACTGTGGCGTGAAGCTGGCTGGTAAGTTGCTGACCGCCTCTTTGAATCTGTGTCCTGGCCAGTGGGCTCAGCAGCGGCTGGTTGGAGATCTGATTGGTGCAAAGTGGCGGCGTCACCCTCAGGCAGGGCAGTTGTCCCTTAGCATAGATATCCAGCATATCCTGGCAGAGTGATGTCGCTTGTTGTTTGACATCTTCAATATCTGCCTGGGTGATATCGCGTCTTAGTATCCTGTATGCCTGATGTACCAGGTCATTGAAGTTGAAACCCAGCGGCCAGGCTTGACTCAGACAATACAGCGCGGCCTTGGTCAAAGGTGAGGTGGCCTTGACCTCCCGGCTTTTGTCCGCCGATTTGAACCTGACAGGGCGGGTATTATCTTCTGGTACCCGGTTGTCCAGTGGCTTGAGATCAGACATGAAATAAAAGGGCCGGATTCGATCCGGGTGAATGTTGGCGTTAACGGCCAGTCCCTTGTGTGTGACCAGGGAGCTTCTGAATCCCCGGCTGATGATCAGGTCAAGATACTGTTCGTACTCGCCACGAGAGGTGGATTTGTCCAGAAGTGATTGGCGCAGCTCAGCCTGATCGGACAACAGAAAGTTATCGCTGAGCATCGCTTCGCCCACATATTGCAGCTCATGCTTTTCTATAAGCTGCATAAACTCCGAAACATACAGGGGAATATTGAAGGGCTCGTAATACTCATGTACCAGATAACTCTTGGGTAGTGATTCCAGCTGCTTGCTGAATGTTTCAAAGATGCCGCGGGCAGGGAAGGCCGGGGTCTGCACCGCATGCCTTGAAAGCAGGGTCACGATATCCTTGAGCGCTTCGTACTTTTCGTCGGTAGACGAGGCCTTTTTGCCATTAAACTGAATGGCATGCTTGATGTAATCCCTGAAATGCCAGCCGGGGTAGGTATTGTAGCTGACATAAAGAATGCCCTGGGGAGCAAGCAGTGCTTTGCATCGGCTGAGGATGGCTTGCTGCACCTCCTGCGGAACCCAGGAAAACACCCCGTGACAGACGATGTAATCGAACGGGCCTGCTGAGTCTGGCAGATGCTCGATCGAGCCGCTATAGAAGCGAATGTTTTTCAATCCAAGCTGAGCGGCTCGCGTCGCGGCTTCATCGACTTGCCGCGTACTGATGTCCACACCCACAAATTGGCTGTCGGGCGCGTTCAGCGCCATGGGAATGAGGTTGTCACCCAGGGCGCTGCCGATTTCCAGTACCCTGCAATGGGCTGGGTTGGACGGCTGAATGCCAAATAACAATGCGATGCCTGCGAGTGTTTCCGGGTGCGTTTGCAGAAAGGCCGTGCTTTCATAAAACGCTTCATCATACGCGCGGGCAATATCGCTGTTGCTTGTCATTCGGGATTCCTGACTGTTGTTGTTTTATTGATCGTTCGTCAGATAAAGTACCAGATCCACCGGCTTCTCGATAGCATGCGCCCGGCTTGCATACCACTCGGTCAGGCTTGCGGGTTTGCGATACAGCTTGCTGTGGCTTCCCATGTGGATCAGCCCGATGATGGACAGCGAATTTGCCTTCAGCAGCTCTTCGAGCGCTGATGGCGTGAAGCGGTGCCAGATGCCTCCAAACAGATTCTGTCTGACGCCTTCCAGGCTGTAAAAGGAAGGGTCGGACAGGACTGGTGCCCAGTCATCTCTTTGTGTATCGGCAAAGATAGCCTGCCGCAAATTGGCGACAGCCTCCGGGGCTGCAGATTGAACCTGCTGGCTTACCAGCGTCTGAATAATACGTTCAGCGTCCCAGTTGTCGAACAGCGTAACGCGGACCTTGATCAGGCCATGATGGGGCAAAGCGATGCGCTTGAGCTGGGCGAGAATATACGCAGGGTCCGGTGTGTGATTCAGGCTCTTGCCATGTTCAATCAGGTCGAAGCGGGTATTCAGCGTTTGTACCTGATCCGGGGCGATAGGCAGAAACTCAACCGGCAGGTGGTGTGCTTCGTGGCGCGTCTGCGCCGCTGCAATATTAACCAGCCTGGAGTCGATCGCCATTACATTCACGTCCGAGAACTGGTTGGCCAGCTCATAGGCGCGACGGCCTGTGGCGCATTCTGTCACCAATACATTCAGCGGGCGCTTTCTGAACGGCCAGACATCCGGCCCCAGCTGTGCGTTCATGAGACCATACAGGTCCAGCTGACTGCTGCTCAGGCGAATGGGGCCGTAGTCAGGCCAGGGAAGCTGGTCACCGGCAGCGTAGATATCTGCGACACTGCCATGGGGTGTTGCACGGGCACGCAGGTCGGCCATACGCATGTGGATGTCACATGGCCGCCAGAGGCTGCGGTCCATCAGGTCGGTCATAAGCGTTGGCCAGTGCTCTCGGTCTGTTCCCAGTAACGCCGAGGATGCGGCAGAGCGGTAAAGCAGCTGATACATGCTGATGATCAGGACGGCCCCGGCGACGTCGTCTGCAGTACCCTTGCTGAACAAGGTGTCCTTGACCAGCTCGGAAATTTGGTCGATCACTTGACGTTCATCATCGGCTACCGGCCAGACATGCTGGCAGAGCGTAGCGGCATGGGCGAGCGCGAGCGTCAGAGCCAGCCGGTTGTCAGCCAGTGTCTGAGTGGCCACGACTTCTTCCAGCAGTGACCGGCGAAGGGCGACTGCTGTTTCCTCAAGCTCGGGAGACAGTATCAGGCCCTTGGCAACCGTCAGCAGAAACAGCGAGTCCTCCGCCAGCGCGTCAACATCAATGATGCTGTCGCTTACGTTCAGTGCGTAGCGGTGAATCAGCAAGCTGTTGGCCAGGGGCGCAAAGGGACGGTCCAGAACATCCTCGTGTTCCAGGCAAGCCAGGACAAATGCACCAAGAGATGCATCCCAATGGTCAGCTTGGATGCGCGCGGCACACTGCTCAAGATTGCGAAACAGCTCCGGGTCAGTCAGGCCCTTCTCGAACAGAGAACGGTAGTGAAGAAATGCGCCGGTCCAGTCACCCTTCTTGTAAAGTGCATCAGCTATCCCTCGAAATGCAGCCGACAAGGTAGGTTGATACCGCAGGGCGGTTTCGAAGGATGAACGCGCCTGATCTGCTTTGCCAAACTGGAGCTGGATGTATCCGAGCTGAGTCAGCAGGTTGGCATTTGTCGGCTCGGATTTCAGGGCTTCGCGTACAAGACTCTCCGCCTGTTCGATACGCCCCTCTGCCGATGCAGCAATGGTCAGCAGGGCACGCGCTTCCTCTGGCTGTTGAGCGGCCCTGAGTGCCGTGTCCAGCATGGATTGCAGGGTTCGGGGTGCATTCCCGGACTGGCTGAGCTTGCGGGAAGCTGCCTGAACGAGCGCTCCGATTGCATCGTCACGGGCGTCTTTTGAAAGCGCGTTCTGACCGTACATCACCTTGTCTCCTGTTCAGATTAGCCCTGCAGCAACTGCAGTACCTGCTGCGGCTGACCGTTGGCCTGTGCCAGAATTGACAGACCTGCCTGTTGCAGGACCTGTGTGCGACTCAGTTCAGCCGTTTCGGCCGCGAAGTCTGCATCGCGAATCCGGCTGTTGGCGGCTTCAAGGTTTTCCGCCACTATGGCCTGGTTGGCGACAGTAGACTCGAAGCGGTTCTGAATGGCACCGAGTTCTGCCCGCTGGAAGTTGATCTTTTGCAGGGCGTTATCCACGGCTGCCAGTGTCTTGATGGCACCATCGACAGTAGAAATGTCCACGTCACGAATCAGCTGACCATCCGTTGCCGAGCCGTAGGTGCCCACTTCGAAACCTGAGTTGGCGATGTTTCCAGTGAGTGTGTCCAGCTCGATCTTGCCAGCCGATAGGAGGGTGATGGAGCCACGTGTAGTAGCGGCACTAATGCCGGCCCCGGCTAGCGCTGTAAGATTAATAT
>RFIV01000343.1 GCA_003695085.1 Gammaproteobacteria bacterium | reverse complement strand
GGTATGAGGTACCGGCATCTTGCAGGCGCCTCACCAGGGTGCGCACGGACAAGCCGAATGCCTCGGCGACGACATCTCGCCGGATGACCCCTTGATCCAATTGCTGGCGAATCACGGCACGCACTTGCTCTGAAAAGGACACCTGCTCGGAGCTGAGTGCCTCAATTTGCTCTGAGGCCGCCTGCAGGAGTGTCGTCTTCAGGCGCGCATCCGGCTGCCGAAGGGGCGCCTCCAGCAGGTGCCGGGCAATTCGAATGGCGCAGCAATCGCTCTTATCCTCCAACGGGCAGCCAAAGACCCGTTCATAGTGAGGCAGGAGCGCCGCGTCAATGGTGAAGGGGAAACGGACCCGGGTGGGAGAAGCCGGTTGTGCTGCCAGCCAGCGCGCATACTCTGTCCAGGAGGCCAGCACATTGGCCATCATGTGTGGGCGCACTGCAGGGTCGGTATAGTTGCAGTGCCAGCGAAGCTCGATCGTGTCGCCATCATCCAGTATCCGGGTGACACCCATGTCACCGACCAGTTTTTCAAAGGGGGCGATCAGCGCCACCGCCTCTCCCAGTGTGGAGCAGGTCATGACCAGATAACCCAGCGTGGAGTAGGAACCGGGCTGCACATACTGGCCGCTGCGCAGCCCGAGCAATGGGTCGCCGGATGACTCGATGAGCGCCTTCAGGAAACGTTGAAAGACCGTGCCGCCCACATGATTCAGGCCAGCATGCGCCGGATCGTCCGGCAAGCCAGCAACTGCCAGAGCCTGAGACACGTTCAGCCCTTCCTCGCGTGCGAAGCGCACATATTGCATCAGGGCTGAAACAGAGGCTTGTCCTAATGGGTCCATATCCGGTTTCGCATTGGCACAAAAAGTGACTGAGTCTGACCCAGCGGGTCACTGACCTTTGCCGCCATTGTATTAGGATGGAATGCAAAGTTCAGCACAGGATTCAAACAGAGGAGAACAGGATGAGACGCTGGAACGGATGGGGGGATGAAAACACCAGTCTGGCATTACCGGAAGCGGGTAAGGAGTTTCTGGAAAGCCGGATCGGGCTGGGGGTGCGGCTGGATGATGCGACCCTCGAGGCCGTAGTCAGCAAGGTGCCCGAGAGCCGCTTGCCGGCCCATCCCGGGGTTGACCGTTCACCCGAAACACGTGTGCGTCATGCGCGCGGGCAAAGCCTGCCCGACTGGCTGGCCATGCGCAGCGGGGCATTTGAAGTGTTTCCGGACGGGGTGGCATTTCCCGAATCGTCGGAGGAGGTCGCAGAGCTGCTGAACTGGTGCGATACCCATGACGTGGTGGTGATTCCATACGGTGGCGGCACCTCAGTCGCCGGTCACATCAATCCGCTGGCCTCTGAGCGACCGGTACTGACGCTTTCGCTGGCGCGCATGAATCAGCTCATGGAACTGGATGAAGTCAGCCATATCGCCACCTTTGGTGCAGGCACACCGGGCCCGATGGTGGAAGCGCAGTTAAGAGCCAGAGGCTACACGCTGGGGCACTTTCCCCAGAGCTGGGAGCTTTCGACCATTGGCGGGTGGGTCGCCAGCCGTTCCAGCGGTCAACAGTCCCTGCGCTACGGTCGCATTGAGCAACTCTTTATTGGCGGCCGCGTGGAAACGCTGAAGGGGACGCTGGAGCTGCCGCCGATTCCGGCTTCCTCCGCGGGGCCTGATGTGCGCGAACTGATCCTTGGCTCGGAAGGGCGCCTGGGCGTGATCACGGAAGTGAAAGTGAAGGTCACACCGCTGCCGGAGCACGAAGACTTCTATGTGGTGTTCTTTCCTGACTGGGAGCGGGCCAGGAACGCCTCAAGGGCATTGGTACAGGCACGCGTGCCTCTGAGCATGCTAAGGCTGAGCAACGCCGTGGAGACGGAAACTCAGTTGGCACTGGCAGGGCACCCGTCTCAGATCGCCCTGTTGGAAAAATACCTATCTGTACGCGGCGCGGGTCATGGGAAATGCATGATGACATTTGGCGTGACGGGAACACGCTTGCAATGCCGCCAAGCGCTCTCGCAAACCCGTCGGACCCTCAAGCCCTTTGAACCCGTGCATACCGGGAAGCTGCTGGGCAGGAAATGGAAAGCCAAGCGCTTTCTCATGCCCTATTTGCGGGAATCACTTTGGGAAGCAGGCTATGCCGTGGACACACTCGAAACCTGTACCCCCTGGTCCAACGTCGACAGGCTGCTCAACCTTATCGAGCAAAATTTGCGCACAGTCCTCGAGGACGAAGGGGGCAGGGTGCATGTTTTTACACACCTGTCGCACTTCTACCCGCAGGGTTGTTCCATCTATACCACCTATGTGTTTCCCAATGCCGGGTCCTACGAAGAAACACTCGCGCGATGGGTGCGCCTCAAAACCACAACCTCCGAGCTGATCGTAAAACATGGCGGCACCATCAGTCATCAACACGGCGTGGGGAAGGACCACGCGCCTTACCTGAAAACCGAGAAAGGGCCGGTTGCAATCAGTATGCTCGAACAGGTGACCCGACACATGGACGCGCATCAACGACTCAATCCCGGCACATTGCTCATCGACTCGACAGAAACGGCAAGGACATCCGGTCATGCAGAGATGGAATGATCAGCGGACGCAGCAGATCCGGCGTGCGCAGGAGACTGAATGGGACGCCATTGTCGTGGGGGGCGGTATTACCGGTGCCGGCATTTTTCAGCTGTGCAGTGAGCTTGGATTGAAGGTGATACTGCTTGAAAAACAAGATTTTGCATGGGGAACTTCAAGCAAGTCATCAAAGATGGTGCACGGCGGATTACGTTATCTGGCCAGTGGGGATTTTCGTTTGGCAAACGACGCGGTCAAGGAGCGGCAGCGGCTGATGAAATCCCTCGAGGGGCAGGTCGATCCGCTGCCGTTTGTCATGGGGCACTATCGTTCCGAATTTCCGCCCGACTGGGCGTTCAATGCGCTGCTCACTCTCTATGATGGTATGGCCGGGCAGGTATTGCACAAAAAATACCCGGCTGGTGAAGCCCCTTTCTGGGTGCCTGGCATGCGAACGGAGGGGTTGCATTCATTCACGCGTTTTCAGGATGCGGTCACGGACGATGCCAGGCTCACGCTCAACGTCATTCGAAGCGGGCTGGGCGACGAGGCCATCGCGCTGCACTATTGTGCCGTGGAGCAGGTGCGGCGAGATGGTGAAGGGCAGGTAAAAGGGACGACCTGTCGTGACAGGTTGTCCGGTGACAGCTTTGAGCTCTCAGGTCGGGTCGTGATCAATGCAACTGGTGCCTGGACCGACCAGCTCAGGCAACGCTCGGAAGGTCAGCCTGATATTCGCCCGCTTCGCGGGAGCCACCTTGTGTTTCCATCCTGGCGCGTGCCGGTGGCCATGTCCATCAGCTATCTGCATCCCCGCGACAAGCGTCCTGTCTTCGTGTTTCCCTGGGAGGGCGTAACCGTAGCCGGCACCACGGACCTTGATCACTGTCTGACAGACAAGGATGCCTCCATCACCGAAGAAGAGGTGTCCTATCTGCTGGAAGGGTTGAACCATATTCTGCCGTCAGCGCAGCTCAGTCATGGAGATGTCCTGTCGACCTGGGCCGGGGTACGCCCCGTTGTCTCGCAGGGCAAAGGACTGGCCCCCTCAAAGGAAAGGCGTGAGCACACCCTGTGGAACGAGAATGGCCTGGTCAGTGTCGCCGGCGGCAAACTGACCACCTTCCGGCTCATCGCTGCCGACGTGCTGGAGGCCGCGTCATACGCATTACCTGTCGAACCAGATGCCATAAGACAGTGGCGTCGGAGCTTGTCCAATACCGCTTCTCACCCAAGTCGGGTGAGCCTGACAGGGCGTCAGAAACGCTGGTTGGGACGATATGGTGAAGATGCCATGCGCTGGCTGGAGGCACACCCCGGCACGCCCATTCCCGGAACGCGCTATTGGACCGGGGAGCTCGGCTGGATTCTCAGCTACGAACCGGTCGCGCATCTGGATGATCTGTTGTTGCGACGCACGCGCCTGGGGAACATCCTGCCGGGAGGCGGCGCATCGTTGCTGGAGGCTGTACGGGCGTTGTGCGAAACCCACCTGGGCTGGGCGGACACCAGATGGGAGGCCGAAAAGAGCCGCTACCTTGCCATAATTGATCAATATTTCAGCCTGCCGGAGCGTCTGAAGTGAAGGATACCGTGGTATTGGCCATCGACAATGGCACCCAGTCGGTACGTACCCTCCTGATCAACCACAAGGGAGACGTGCTGGCCAAGGGAAAGTGCGAGATAGAACCGTACTTCAGCCAGAAACCCGGTTGGGCCGAACAACATGTCGAGGTCTATTGGGACGCGCTGTGCACCGCCCAGGAACGCATGTGGAAGCAGGCACCGGTCAGGCCCGATGCGGTGAAGGCTGTCACCGTCACCACGCAGCGTGGAACGGTTGTGTGCCTGGACAAGTATGGCCAGCCCTTGAGGCCCGCGATCATATGGCTCGATCAGAGAGAAGCGACTCACATTCCGCGCCTGCCCCTGATCTGGCGAACGGCGTTCAGGCTGGCAGGCGTCAGCGGTACCGTTGACCGTTTCATGCGCCGGGCACAGGCCAACTGGCTGGCCGAGCATGAGCCGGATATCTGGCAGCAGACTCACAAGTTCGTGTTGCTGTCGGGATACTGGCTGCACCGTCTCACCGGAAACTTCGTCGATTCCGTGGGCTCCCAGGTGGGCTATGTGCCTTTCGACTACAAACGTCTCGACTGGGCAGCACCCCGTGATTGGCGCTGGCAGGCGCTGCCCATCACGCGTGAGCAGTTGCCGGATCTGATACCGCCATGCACGCCTGCGGGCCAGTTGCGACCGGAGCCGGCGCAGGCATTGGGTGTCAGGCCGGGGTTGCCCGTAATCGCGGCGGCGGCAGACAAGGCCTGCGAAATTCTGGGGAGCGGAGGCCTGGAACCCGGGCTGGCCGCTCTGAGCTTCGGCACCACGGCCACCATCAACACCACACGCAAGTGTTATACGGAAGTGACCCGTTTCATTCCGCCGTATCCTTCAGCGGTGCCTGAGCATTTTTCCACCGAGGTGATGATCTACCGGGGCTTCTGGATGGTCAGCTGGTTCCTGCGTGAATTTGGTGCTCGTGAAGCTCAGCAAGCCGTTGATCAGGGCATCCCGCCAGAAGCTCTGTTTGACTCGTTGATTGAAGGCATTCCGCCGGGAAGCATGGGCCTGATGTTGCAGCCCTACTGGTCTCCGGGCATTCGGGAGCCAGGCCCTGAAGCCAAGGGGGCCATGATTGGCTTTGGAGACGTTCATAACAGGGCTCACATCTACCGGGCCATTCTTGAAGGGTTGGCGTATAGCCTGAGGGAAGGGCGCGAACGCATCGAAAAACGTACCCGGATGCCCATTCATACCCTGCGCATCAGTGGCGGCGGCAGCCAGAGCGACCAGGCCATGCAGATTACCGCAAATGTCTTCAACTGCCCGGCAGAACGCCCCCATACACCGGAAACCTCGGCTCTGGGAGCGGCCATCAATGCCATGGTGGGCCTGGGCGTGTATCCGGACTGCGAACTCGCGGCAAGAGCGATGGTGCGGGTGGGGCAACGATTTGAACCCGAGCCTGAAGCGGTGCACCTCTACGAGCGTTTGTACAGGGAGGTCTACCGAAACCTCTACGGCCAATTGGCGCCCTTGTATCGCAAGATCCGTGATATCACCGGATACCCGGCGTAAAAACAAAAACGGACGCAAAGTGCGTCCGCCGAAAATGAAACAAAAGGCGTGGAATACATTCCTGTGGAGAGTGATCCAAAAGAAGGCGGGGGTACTGCTTAACCCCCCGCCTCAGTGTGGGGGATACTACTCAATCCACGCTTAACAGATTAGATGAGCACGCGATCACATTCAGTAGTGATCGCGTAAAGCCGTGTTTCGGAATGTAAGAAGACGGGGATTCAGTCGTTGGTGACCTGATCGGCAATGTTGTGCCAGTGCCTGATGGCTACCGTGCCGGTTTCGTAGGACGCCTTGAGCGCTTCGCCGGCCGCCTTTTCGAGCAGCGTCACCTCTGGCATGGCTTCGTTGGCATCCACACAGATCACCCCCGTTCCGGCCTGAACGGAAATAAACCCCGCCGTGGTCTTGAATGCCTTGAGATTGATGCCGTCGTGCAGTCGCTTATAAGTGGCCAGCGAAGCATCGTCCAGTCGTTTGAGCTGATAAATCACCACAAACTGGTTGTCGCTGATGCGACAGCGAATATCCAGTGGGCGACTCAGGTGTTGCAGGCGGGTGGCGATGCCGTTGGCCACTTCATCCAGCACGGAATGCGTATGCGTATGCTTGAGTGCATGCCAGTTCTTCACCCCGATCAGTGCGTAGCTGGTCACGCCCCCCCGGGATTCGATCTCGCGAAAGCTTTCGCGCACTTTCTGGCGGCAGTACTGCTGATTACCCAGTCCGGTGGTCAGATCCACCACGTTCTTTTCTTCAAGCTCGCGGTTGTTTTCCATTAGCAGCCTGTTCGCCAGCAACAGGGTGTTGTGCATGTCCGCAATGCGGTCCGCGGCATAAATACGGGGCAGAAGCTGGCGTGCCATTTCGGACTTGTAGATAAAGTCATCCACACCCCGGTCAAACGCTTCCGAAAGCGCCTCAACACCTTCCTTCGCAGTGAGAAGAATCACATAGGTAAAATGATGATTGGCCTCATCAAGCTGACGCACCCGATCCGTGAGCTGCAGGCCATCCATCTCAGGCATGAGCCAGTCCGCCACGAGTACGCTGACGGGGCGTTGTTCCATCATTTTCAGTGCAACGATGGGGCTATTGGCGATTCGGACATCGCGATACCCTGCATTTTTGAGGCGCTTCGCTATGATGGCACTGCTGAATTTGGCGTCATCTACCACCAGAATGGAGAGATCCAGGTTGGGCATGTGTGCGTAATTCCTGATCCGTGACCTGTATATGTATGGGTTCAGTCGGCAGCTCGTTGCACTGCCGGAAGAACGGTATGATAATGCGCAGCCAGATGAAATGGCTTGATGCAAGTCCGAATTCTAGTGGCTTTGAGCGTTTTTTTCATACGCCGAATGGATGATTGATGACAAAGTGAGGGGCCGATGCCGTCTTTTGATATCGTTTCAGAGTACGACAAGCATGAAATGACCAACGCCGTGGATCAGGCCAACCGGGAGCTGGGCACACGCTATGATTTTCGTGGCGTTGAAGCCAGCATTGAATTGCAGGACGGGCAGATCGTCCTGGCAGCCGAAGAGGAATTTCAGCTTGAGCAGCTGTACATGATGCTGGCCAACGCGCTGACCAAGCGCAAGCTCGACCTGCGCGTGCTGGGCGAGCCACAGGATCACAAGTCCGGGAAGCAGGTCAAGCGTACCTATCCTCTCAAGGCGGGCATCGAGCAGGCGGAAGCCAAGAAACTCGTCAAGAAGATCAAGGACAGCAAGATCAAGGTACAGGCGGCGATTCAGGGCGATCAGCTCCGCGTGACAGGCAAGAAACGCGATGATCTCCAGCAGGTGATTCAGATGCTGAAAGAGGACGAGTCGGTCAGCGTCCCGCTTCAGTTTCAGAATTTCCGTGACTGAAACCGGCCCGAAACAACCCACTGCAGCCGTGTGGAGGCGCCATTGGCGGTCCATACTGGCTGTGTTTGTGCTGGGTATCAGTTCCGGATTTCCGTGGGTGCTGATCAGCTCCGGCATGATGGCCTGGCTCAAGGCCACCGGTTATACCCGTACTGAAATCGGCTTTTACGGGCTCGTATTCCTGGCCTTTTCAGTCAACTTTCTCTGGTCACCCCTGGTGGACCGCTTGAAGGTGCCGTTTGTACACCGGGCGGGACAGAGGCGGGGATGGATCCTTGCCATGCAATGGGTGATGGCCGGGGCCTGCCTGGTTCTCGCCACCGTTGATCCCTCCGATGGCCTGGCGCCCATCAAGTACCTGGCATTCGTCATTGCAGCGGCCGCAGCTACTCAGGATATTGCGATTGATGCGTATCGAATTGAGCTTGTCGAGGCCGGGGATGACAGGCACATGGCGCTTCTGTCAGCCATGGCAACGGCCGGCTGGTGGACCGGGTTTTCAGGGCTGGGTGCGCTCCCGTTCCTGCTGGTGGACCGTTTTCCGGGTGGGTGGCCGGCACAGTATGGCCTCATGGCTTTCTACCTCATGGTGCTGGCCTGTATCACCCTGTTCCTGCCGCGTGAGAAACCTCACGTACCAGCCAATCACTCGGATGAGGCCTATGTGAGGCGTGCCCAGGCGCTGGGGCCGGGTGTTCTGCATCAGGCGACTTTCTGGTTTGGTGCGGGGTTTGCGCTCTGGATCTGGCTTGCCATCGGATTGCCGGGTATCCCCGCCACACCGCTGAACAACTTGCTTGTCTTCATCGCGGGCCTTCTGGCATTTGTGACCTGTGCCCGTCTGTTTTTCAGGGAGGATTCGGTCAGTGCGAGCCGTGTCGAAAGCACGACGCTGGGGCCGGTGGATCGTGTCATGGCCCGCACACTGGCCACTTTTGCCGAACCGGTCCGGGATTTCTTTCAACGTACCGGTGTGTCACTTGCACTGGCCATCCTGTTGTTCATTTTTCTGTTCAAGATAGGTGAGGCGTTCCTGGGCCGAATGTCCATCGTCTTCTACAAGGAAGTGGGCTTCACTGACGCGGAAATCGGCACGTACTCAAAACTGATCAGTTGGTGGGTCACCATTGCCTTCAGCCTGTTGGGGGGGTGGGTCAGTGCCCGTTACGGACTGCTGAAGGGGTTGTTCTCCGGCGGCATCGCCATGGCGGCGAGCAACCTGATGTTTGCCTGGCTGGCGTTTCGCGGTCCGGATACGACCCTTCTGGCTGCGGCAGTTATCGTCGATGGCTTCACATCTGCATGGTCCACAGTCGCTTTCGTGGGATTTCTCTCGATTCTTTGCAGCAAGACATTTTCAGCTGCGCAATATGCGGCGCTGGCATCGCTCGGAACGCTCGGGCGTACGTTCCTGGCATCCTACAGCGGCTGGGTCGTGGATCTCATGGGGGGGAACTGGCCGGCGTTCTTTGTGCTCACCGCACTGATGGTCATCCCTTCACTGATATTGCTCGCGTTTATTCGCAAGCGTGTACAAGGACATCTCGATACCCTCACGGCACCCACTGATAACGCTTGAGTGACAGTTTACCGTCCGATGATACGTCCACACCCTCGTCACGAAGGCGATCTCGCTGGAGCACAAAGGCAGGGGAGGAGGCCGGAATGGAAATCCGGCCCTGGGCGTTGATGATGCGATGCCAGGGCACCCCACCATCACGTGAGACATGCCCGAGCGCGCGGCCGACCAGCCTTGAACCGCGCGGCAGACCGGCCAGCTGTGCAATCTGGCCATAAGTCGCCACACGTCCCTTGGGCACCAAGGCCACGACCGTAAAGATGCGCTCGAGTGTTGCCTCGTCCACGGGTATCAGAGGCGCAGAGCGCCATCCACCTCTATCACACGACCGGACACGTAATCGTTCTCCAGGATATACGCGACGGTATGCGCGATTTCCTCCGGCTTGCCCATGCGGTGCAGCGGAATCATCTTGCACATCATTTCCAGTGCTTCAGGCTTCATGGATGCGGTCATCTCTGTCTCGATGAAGCCCGGAGCAATCGCCATGCTGCGAATGCCGTAACGTGCAAGCTCCTTGGCCCAGGTCACCGTCATGGCTGCGACACCTGCCTTGGCGGCGGAGTAGTTCGTCTGCCCCATGTTGCCGGCACGGCTGATACTTGAAATGTTGATGATACAACCCTTGCGATCTTTCTCGATCATGCGCACCGCCGCTTCACGACCGCACAGGAACACCCCGGTCAGGTTGACGTCGATGACGGCCTGCCACTGGTCGAGCGACATCTTTTTCACGATCTGTCCGTCCTTCGCCTTGACGAACAGGCCATCCCGCAAGATGCCCGCATTGTTCACCAGCGCGTCAATCGCGCCAAAATCCTCGTCGATTCGTGCAAACGCAGACTCGACCTCGGCTTCACGCGCCACGTTGCACAGGTAATAGCGCGCGTCAGGTGCGCCCGCTTCCTTGCACTGGCTGACAGCTTCCTGAAGACGTTCTTCGTTCAGATCTATCAACGCCAGCCTGGCACCCTTTCCGGCCAGATGTACGGCCATGGCGCGACCCAGTCCCTGACCGCCACCGGTAATGACTACGACAGAATCTCTTACATTCATTCGGTTAACCTCCAAGTGGAGCAGTTGGTTTCATCGACTTCTGTTGTGATTTGCGTCGTGCGTCCACCTCCATCGCGCATAAGAATAAGCCATTCGTCGACAATCTGCTTGAATTTATGATGACGAACCCTCATAAAGACCCTCACAGCTGATTCGTGGCGCGCCTCGCGGGCCACTGTATTCGTGGCCGGACCGGAGAGGTACATGTCTGCATTGTTAAGAGTGATATGGTGGTTGCCGCTCATCGAACTGGCCGGCCTGATCTGGGTTGGCAGTGAACTCGGTATCCTGTTTGTACTTTTCTGGACAGTCGGCAGCTTTCTCTGGGGGGGCTCACTCCTGGCAGGGCCTGCGCGTATCGAAACACTTCAGCGCGCATTGCATGCCGGACAGGATGAGCTGGAGATGATGGCCGACCAATTGATTGTGACGCTGGCCGGCATCTGCCTGATCATCCCCGGATTTCTGACAGATGCACTGGGACTGTTCCTGCTGCTTCCCTGGACACGGCAGCGCTTTTACAGAAACTTCCTTGAGCCGCTGGTGATCCGCATGCAGGTGCCTCCGGTCGGTCCCCATGACCCCTTTGGCGGCACGACAGTAGACGGGGACTTCTACAGGAAGGATAGGCAAAGACTATTCAAAGAAGATGATTGATTGATATCTTTTTTCAATTTTCCCGCTTGAAATGATTCTGACCGTCCCCAAATAGGCAGTCACAGACAACGATCTGCAAGCAGATCCCCTTAAACTACACAGGTTCTTGAAAGAATCAGGAGACCAACAGGTATGAAAATTCGTCCGTTACACGATCGGGTTGTCGTTCGTCGCATGGAAGAGGAAACCACCACTCCGGGCGGTATTGTGCTGCCGGGTGCCGCCAAGGAAAAGCCTTCTCAGGGTGAAGTGGTAGCCGTAGGCGAGGGGCGCGTACTGGATAACGGTGACGTACGTCCGCTGGCTGTGAAGGAAGGTGACATCGTTGTATTCGGCCAGTACGCCGGCAACTCCGTGAAGCTGGACGGTGATGAACTGCTGATCATCTCCGAAAGCGAAATCCTCGGCGTCGTCGAAAAGTAAGTTTCACTGACTCAACAGAATTCTTAAGGAATACCTGAACATGGCAGCAAAAGACGTAAAATTTGGTGATAGCGCGCGCAAGCGCATGGTAGAAGGCGTCAACGTCCTGGCTGACGCCGTCAAGACCACTCTGGGCCCGAAAGGCCGCAACGTGGTCCTGGACAAGTCCTTCGGTGCACCGACCGTAACCAAGGACGGCGTATCCGTCGCCAAGGAAATCGAGCTGAAAGACAAGTTCGAAAACATGGGCGCACAGATGGTCAAGGAAGTGGCTTCCCAGACCAACGACGAAGCCGGTGACGGTACCACCACGGCAACTGTTCTGGCTCAGGCCATCCTGAACGAAGGCATGAAAGCCGTTGCCGCGGGTATGAATCCGATGGACCTGAAGCGCGGCATCGACAAGGCCGCTGCTGCAGCGGTAGAAGAAATCCGCAAGCTGGCGCGTCCGTGTGAAGACAGCAAGGCCATTGCACAAGTCGGCACCATTTCTGCCAACAGCGACTCCCAGGTAGGTGAGCTGATCGCCCAGGCCATGGAGAAGGTTGGCAAGGAAGGCGTAATCACTGTTGAAGAAGGCAGCGGTCTGGAGAACGAACTGGATGTGGTTGAAGGCATGCAGTTCGATCGCGGCTACCTGTCCCCGTACTTCATCAACAATCAGGACAGCATGTCTGCCGAGCTGGAAAATGCGTTCGTGCTGCTGGTAGACAAGAAGATCTCCAACATCCGTGAACTGCTGCCGGTTCTGGAGCAGGTGGCCAAGTCTTCTCGTCCGCTGCTGATCATCGCAGAAGATGTGGAAGGCGAAGCGCTGGCGACACTGGTTGTGAACAACATGCGCGGCATCGTCAAGGTTGCTGCGGTCAAGGCACCGGGCTTCGGTGACCGCCGCAAGGAAATGCTGCGTGATATCGCCATCCTGACTGGTGGTGAGGTCATTTCCGAAGAAATCGGCCTGACTCTTGAAAACGCCACCCTCGACAGCCTGGGCACTGCCAAGCGCGTCGTGATCACCAAGGAAAACACCACCATCATCGATGGTGCTGGCAAGGCTGAAGATATCGAAGCGCGTGTCAACCAGATCCGCAAGCAGATCGAGGAAGCCACCTCCGATTACGACCGCGAGAAGCTGCAGGAGCGTGTGGCCAAGCTGGCGGGTGGTGTGGCCGTCATCAAGGTGGGCGCAGCCTCCGAAGTGGAAATGAAGGAGAAGAAAGCGCGCGTGGAGGATGCTCTGCAATCGACCCGGGCTGCGGTAGAAGAGGGTGTCGTGCCGGGTGGCGGTGTCGCACTGGTGCGTGCGCTGAGCGCCATCG
>RFIV01000342.1 GCA_003695085.1 Gammaproteobacteria bacterium | reverse complement strand
GGCTCATGATCTGCCGCATCGGTTTGAGCATTGTCTGGAAGTTCAGCTGCCTTTCTTGCAGCGGGTGCTGACTGACTTTTCAGTGGTTCCCGTGGTCGTCGGCGAGACGCCGGCAGAGGAAGTGGCTGCCATCATTCAGAGAGTGTGGGGGGCAGCCGGGACCTTGCTGATAGTCAGTTCCGACCTCAGTCACTATCACGGCTATGAGGTTGCCCGTCAGCGCGACCGTCAGACTGCCGACGCCATTCTCGGGCTGGAGCCTCGTCTGACCGGAGAGGATGCCTGTGGCTGTTATGCCGTAAACGGTTTGTTGCTGTTTGCGCGTGAGCACGGCAAACGGGCGGAACTGCTGTGCCTGAAGAACTCGGGGGATACAGCCGGAGACAAGTCCAGGGTGGTGGGATATGGCGCGTTTGCTTTCTTCGACGCAACTTGAAGCACTGTGCTGGTTGGCTGCAGCGTCCATCGAGTCATGGCTGGAGGGCAGACGCGACGCGCCCGCGGCACCGGACGACAGCCGATTAAGTGAGCCGGGTGCAAGCTTTGTTACACTAACACATTCTGGGCAGCTGCGCGGCTGCATTGGCATGCTGCAGCCCGTGCGGCCCCTCTGGCAGGATGTCTGGGAGAATGCGCGTGCAGCCGCCGCACGGGATCCCCGCTTCCCGCCTCTTGCGAAGGCTGAGTGGCCCGATACGGATGTGGAAGTCAGTGTGCTGGGTGCGCCGGAGCCCATTCCCGCGGACTCTGAAGCGGAGCTGCTTGCCCGGTTGAGACCGGGTGAAGACGGACTGACACTCATCTGGCGAGGACATCGGGGTACGTTTCTGCCAGATGTCTGGTCCCAGCTTCCCGCAGCGCCGGATTTTCTGCGTCATCTGAAGCAAAAGGCGGGGTTACCGCCGGATTTCTGGGCACCAGACATGGTGTTCGAGCGCTATACCACTCAACGGGCTTACCTGACGGCCCGGCAGCGCTCAGTCCGCTGAGTTCAGGGCTGAACGTGCGCGCTCATAGAGCTTTCGCAGTTGTGGGACATCCAGCAGATTGGTGAACAGTCGCGACAGATCGTCAAACCAGCCGGCAGATGTCAGACTGGCGTGCCGGGACTGAACCTCTTGCCAGAGGGCGTCAGCATCCTGATGCTGGAGTGATGCCTCCAGGCGCGCCAGGGCGGTATCGACCCTGGATTGAAGAGGTTGTTCAAAGTGCACGGTATCCGGGCACCAGGTAACGGACAGGGTGACCTTGCTGGCGTCGCTGACAAATACAAACGCGCTGGCCAGACCGTCATACAAGGGCGCGCACGCAACCTGCTGCACCAGGGGCTGGCCGAGAAGATAGAGCGGTCGCGTCGGTCCCGGTATGTTAGTGACTGGCAGGTTGAAAAGCGGGCGATGCTTCTGGGCCAGCTGAAACTCGCTGTACACTCGGGCGGCCAGGCCCATCAGCGCGGAGGGTACGAGGTGAGTCAGGCGAGCGGCCGCGATGGCCTGGCTGTAGATTTCTGAAGCCTGGGCGTGCCCGTGAATACTGAGCGTACGCTCGGCCATGTCATCAATGTGTGTATCCAGGCTGACAATCAGGGCGGTGAGCTGACTGCCCGTAGGGCTTTCGAGCCGTTTGCTCCGAACGGATACTGGTGACATGGCAGTCAGCGGAGCCGTGGGTTGCTCGCCCTGGGCCCGAAGTTCTTCGCGAGCCACTTCGGCGACAATGCTCAGCAACACATCATTGAGGTTGGCCGGTGGCAGGGCCGCCTTGATGCGCTTCAGGCGCTCCAACGGCAGGATTGCCGTGTCCAAGGCGCGTGCTGCCGTGACTGGCTGGTTGAAGGCGGTCTTCGGCGCAGTAAACAGATTGAACGGGAGCGGCAGGTCCTTGAGCCGCTGCATGAGCACGCTGTGAACGGCAGAAGCCACAGTGTCTCGCGCCATGCCCGCCAGTCGTGCGGGTGTGTTGAGGGCGTTCGCGTAGGCTTGTCCGAGCAGGCGTGTGCGTGATGGAAGCGGGGCGGGCTGCCAGGCTTCCTTACGTGCGGGCCGCCTGCTCTCCGGGGTGAAGTCCAGCAGGTAAGTCATTAATTCCTCACCTGTCGCGCCGTTGATAATGGCCTGATGCGTGCGCACAATCAGTCCTGTATGACGGTTGCCGTCGGCGTGGCTGTCCACGAATACCACATCCCAGAGTGGCCGGTCGCGCTCCAGGCGCTGAGTTTGCCTGGCTTCGGCCAAAGGCAGCAGCGCGTCAAGTGTCACCGGCTGATCCAGCGTGACCTGGATCAGGTGGTTGTCCAGATTGAAGTTCGGATCATCCGCCCAGTAGGGGTGATCCAGGTTGAAGGGGACTTCGACAATACGTTGCCGGAAGCGGCGGGTCGACTGAATGCGGCTCGCCAGATGCTCGCGGAGCTGATCAAAGGTCAGGGGATCGGTGCCCTCGGGCGCTTCGAACAGATAGACGCCCCCGGTGTGCAGCGGGCAATCTTCGTGCTCGAGATAGAGCAGTGAGGCATCCAGTTCCGAGAGCTGCTCCATGCGTGCCTCCTCAGGTCGAGCGGTTGATCGCCAGATCAGCCAGACCCAGCAGCGCTTCCCGGGCTTCACTTTCATCCAGCTGGTGAATGTCCGTGCGTGCCTTGTCTGCGTAACTGCGTGCCAGCTCACGCGTATAATCCAGTGCGCCCGTGCGCCTGACGGCGGCAACGACCTCCTCCAGCATGCCTTCTCCGCCCTGACGGATAGCCTTGCGAATCAGCGTCCGCTCCGCAGTGTTCCCGGCTCGCATGGCATACAGAAGCGGTAGCGTCGGTTTGCCTTCGGCCAGGTCATCGCCCACGTTCTTGCCCAGTGTCTCGCTGTCGCCCTCGTAGTCGAGCACGTCGTCAATCAGCTGGAAGGAAATGCCCAGATGCAGCCCGTAATCACGACAGCGGGCTGCCTGCGTTTCACTCGCGCCACACAGGGCCGCAGCGCTGTGAGAGGCGGCCTGAAAGAGCATCGCTGTCTTGCGGATGATCACGTCCATGTATTGCTCGTCAGTAATGTCGGGGTTGCGGCAGTTGGTCAGCTGCAAGACCTCGCCCTCGGCAATAACGTTGGTCGCCTCGGCCAGAATCTGCATGACTTCCATGTTGCCCAGCTCCACCATCATCTGGAAGGCGCGTGAATACAGGAAGTCACCCACCAGCACGCTGGGTGCATTGCCCCACCTGGCGTTGGCTGTGGAGCGACCGCGGCGCATGTCTGACGTATCCACTACATCGTCGTGCAACAGGGTGGCCGTGTGCAGGAACTCAATAACCGCTGCGAGCTTCAGCCGGCCTTCATGCGGCTGGCCCAGGGCGCGGGCCGTCAGCAGCACCAGCAGCGGGCGCAAACGCTTGCCGCCGGCATCTATAATGTAGTGCCCGATCTTTTCCACAAGCGGCACGTTGCTGAACAGCTGGTTCTGAATCAGGTCATTGACACGCTCGAAGTCGGCGCGTACCGGAGCGAAAACGGATTGAATCTGCATGCAGGTCCTGTCGCTGAACGCAAAGGGATGGGGCGCATGCTAGGAGGTCTGAGCGGGGGCGTCAAGCACCGTACGGACAGGTTTGCTATCGCGCGCCAGATCACATACAATATCGCGCCCGCGTAATGCCCCCTGCAAAAGGGTTGCCGAAGCGCTTCCCATTGAAGCAGGCGCGGATTCCAAGAGGCAAGAGCAGATTCATACTGGAGAAACGTACGATGTACGCAGTAATTGTAAGTGGTGGCAAGCAGCACCGTGTGCGTGAAGGTGAACGCATCAAGCTCGAAAAAATCGAAGCCGAAACCGGTGCTACCGTAGAATTTGATCAGGTGCTGATGGTGGCTGACGGTGATAACGTCAAGCTGGGTCAGCCGGTTGTGGAAGGTGCGAAGGTGACTGCAGAAGTGGTGGCGCACGGTCGTCACAAGAAAGTGCAGATCATCAAGTTCCGTCGCCGCAAGCATCACATGAAGCGTCAGGGTCACCGTCAGTGGTACACTGAAGTGCGCATTACCGGAATTACCGGTTAATCACAGCATTCAAAGGAGAAACTCATGGCTCATAAAAAAGCTGCAGGTAGTTCCCGTAACGGTCGCGATTCCGAAAGTAAACGCCTGGGTGTGAAGCGTTTCGGTGGTCAGTTCGTCAAGGCGGGCAACATCATCGTACGTCAGCGCGGCACGCGTTTCCATGCAGGTGCGAACGTAGGCTGTGGTCGTGACCACACCCTGTTCGCCAAGGCAGACGGCTTCGTCAAGTTCGAAGTCAAGGGCCCGGCCAAGCGCAAGACCGTCAGCATCGTCGACGCCAACTGAGTCGCGGTTCTGCACGCATGAAAAAGCTCCGCGACGCGGGGCTTTTTTTGTTTTAACCTTCGACGAAAACCGGGAGTTGGATCATGAAATTTGTCGATGAAGCCACGATCTTTGTGGAGGCAGGCAAGGGCGGAAACGGCTGCCTGAGTTTTCGTCGTGAAAAGTATGTACCCAAGGGTGGGCCGGATGGCGGGGATGGCGGTCATGGCGGGTCGGTCATTCTCGAGGCTGACGAGGCCATGAATACCCTTATCGACTATCGTTATCAGCGCAAGTTCCGGGCGGAAAACGGTGAGAATGGCATGGGCAAGAACATGGCCGGCCGCAACGGCCAGGATCTTGTGCTCAAGGTGCCGGTAGGTACCACTGTCATCGATGCTGATCTGGATGAGGTGCTGGGCGACCTGACCGAACCCGGGCAGCGACTGGTGGTTGCCAAGGGGGGGATTCGCGGCCTGGGCAATACCCGTTTCAAATCCAGTGTGAATCGCGCGCCCCGGCAGACGAAGCCGGGCGGGCCCGGGGAGAAGCGCAATCTCAAGCTTGAGCTCAAGCTGCTGGCGGATGTCGGACTGCTGGGGCTGCCCAATGCCGGCAAGTCCACCTTCATTCGCGCGGTATCGGCTGCCAGGCCCAAGGTGGCCGACTATCCGTTTACCACGCTTGTGCCCAGTCTGGGGGTCGTGAGAATTCAGGAGCATCGCAGCTTTGTGGTGGCCGATATTCCCGGGCTGATTGAGGGGGCGGCTGAGGGTGCCGGGTTGGGCATTCGCTTCCTCAAGCACCTGGTACGTACACGTCTGCTCCTGCATATTGTGGACGTGGCGCCGATGGATGGTCAGGATCCGGTAGGCGCGGTCCGCATCATCGAAGGTGAACTTGAGCGCTTCAGCCCCCATCTGGCGAAGTTGCCTCGCTGGTTGGTGATCAACAAGGCAGATCTGCTCGGAGAGCGGGCAGCGGAGGAAACACGGCGCATTGTCGAATCACTGGCCTGGGAGGGGCCGGTGTATACCATCAGCGCCATGAGCGGCGAGGGGACGGAGCGCCTGTGCCAGGACATCATGAGCTGGGTGGAGGACTTCCGGCTGCGTCTGGAAGAGGATCCGGAGTTTGCGGCCGAACAGGCGGCCTACCGTGCGGAAATGGAAGCTCTGGTGCGTGAGGGGATCGAGGCTCAGCGCGAAGCCTACCGGGCCAGGCGCCGTGCCGAGCGCGAAGGCAGCGACAACGACGACGATGATGACGGCGATATCGAGGTGTTTTATGTCCGTTGATGCCCGCAAGGCGTTGACGAAGGGTCGTCGGTGGGTGGTCAAGATCGGGAGCGCCCTTCTGACAGCAGAAGGCCGCGGGCTGGATCGTCAGGCGCTCGCAGATTGGGTGGCCCAGTTGATGGCGCTGCGCCAGCAGGGCGTGGAGGTCGTGCTGGTATCTTCCGGCGCTGTTGCAGAGGGCATGGTGCGACTGGGCTGGAAGGCGCGCCCCTCGCGCCTTTCGGAGCTGCAGGCAGCGGCTGCCGTGGGACAGATGGGGTTGGTGCAGGCCTGGGAGCATGCGTTTCAGTCGCATGGTGTGCACACTGCACAGGTGCTGCTGACCCATGACGACCTGTCAGATCGCAAGCGCTACCTCAACGCGCGGAACACGCTGCGCACATTGGTGGGTGTAGGCGTGGTGCCGGTGGTCAATGAGAACGACACCGTTGTGACCGATGAAATCCGCTTTGGGGACAACGACACGTTGGGGGCTCTGGTGGCCAACGTGACCGAGGCGGATGCCCTGATTCTGCTGACGGATCAGGATGGGTTGTATGACAAGAACCCGCGAGAGCATTCGGATGCGACCCTCGTGGATGTGACGCGGGCCAGTAACCCTGAGCTGGATCACATGGCCGGTGGCGGGGGTGCACTGGGGCGCGGAGGCATGATTACCAAGGTCAGGGCCGCCCGACTGGCTGCACGCTCCGGCGCGGCAACCGTGATTGTTGGGGGGCGCATGCCGGACGTGCTGGTGCGATTGCGTCAGGGGGCGCGGCTCGGTACGTTGCTGGAGCCCGACAGTGAGCGCTGGGCGGCTCGCAAGCAGTGGATTGCCAGCCAGCTGCAGGTGCGGGGCCGGGTCTACCTGGATGAAGGCGCCGCGCGGGTGCTCCGGGATCATGGGCGCAGTCTGTTGCCCGTGGGCGTCAGTCGCGTCGAGGGCGCATTTCGGCAGGGTGAACTGGTGGAGTGTGTTGCACCGGACGGACGTGTAATCGCCAAGGGGTTGGTGAACTACGATGCAGAGGATGCTGCGCGGATTGTCCGCAAGCCCTCATCCGAAATTGCGGCGGTGTTGGGCTACATGAACGAACCGGAGCTCATTCACCGGGACAACATGGTCATTGTCTGACCGGCAGGGTGGGTGTGCCCGGCCCGGGAGCGTGGCCAACGTGGCCAACAAAAAACCCCGCGTGTTGCAGCGGGGTTTTTGATTCTGGAGACGGCGAAAGCAAGCTTATGCAGCTTCTTTCAGGGCCTTCAGTCGTGCATTCAGGCGGCTCTTGGTGCGCGCTGCCTTGTTCTTGCTGAAGATGCCCTTGTTGACCATGGAATCGATGATCGGCTGGGCTTGCTTGAATGCTTCAGTCGCGCCCTCGTAGTCACCTGCTTCAGCCAGCTTGATAACCTTTTTGATGTAAGTGCGTACCATGGAGCGCAGGCTCATGTTGTGAGCGCGGCGCTTGACCTGCTGACGAGCACGCTTTTTCGCAGAAGGTGAATTTGCCACCGTTGAAACTCCTCAAATCCTGATGTTTAGCATGGATGCCGTGAAGAAATGACGCGAAAATATGCCCGTTTTTCGCTCAAATGTCAAACGCTTTTGGCGGGGTATGTGCGTGCGCCTGCTACGTGGTAGGATGCCCGCTTCATCCTGCAGGTCGAGCCTGAAGAAGATGTCCAAGACGGAAACCAAGACGGAGAAAGGGTTGCTGCGCTCCGGCGCCGTGGTCAGCAGCATGACCATGATCTCGCGCGTTCTCGGTCTGATTCGGGACATGGTCTTTGCGGCGCTGTTCGGTGCGTCCGCGGGGGCTGATGCCTTTTACGTGGCATTCAAGATTCCCAATTTCCTGCGTCGCCTGTTTGCAGAGGGTGCCTTTTCCCAGGCGTTTGTGCCCGTGCTGGCAGAGTACCACACCCGGCATAGCGAGGCAGATACCCGTCGGTTGATTGCTGCGGTTTCGGGGACACTGGCGCTGGTGCTGCTGGGGCTGACCGTGC
>RFIV01000341.1 GCA_003695085.1 Gammaproteobacteria bacterium | reverse complement strand
TCCGATAAATGCCGAGATCATGCGTCAGGCTTTTTGCGCCGGGGCCGGCGGCGTCGCCGCTTGCGTTGTCCGGACGGGGCTTCGGCGACCGGCTGTCCTTCCTGGAAGGCGGTCCACCACGCACCCAGTCCACCCAGGTCTTCACCCGCCAATTCGCGCAGGAGGAGGAAATCGTAGGCCGCCCTGAAGCGCGGGTGTGTAACAAGCGCTTCCGCCCGTTTGCGCTGCTTGCGGGTGAGCCGCAATTGCATTTCCCAGATTTCCTTCATGGGCAGACTGAAACGCTTGGGCAGCGCTGTGCTGCGCACCTGGCGCCCAATGGCATCGGCGGCAGCCTCCTGCAGGGCCTGCATGGGCGGCAGGCTGTGCTGACCCATGAACCGTGCCTGGCCTTGCTGTACAACCGGCCAGAGCATGGCCGCGTAGAGAAACGCCGGTGTAACCGGCTTGTCGGCACGAATACGCTCATCCGTGTTGGCCAGGGCAGCCCGAATCAGGCGCAAGCTGTACGCGTCCCCGGACTCCAGCAGAGCGTCCGTTTGTGGAAAGAGTGGCTTGAACAGGCCGTACTCGCGCAGCAGATCGAAACTGCGCACACCGTGACCGGACATGAACAGTTTGAGTACTTCTTCGAACAGCCGTGCCGCGGGAATATTTTCCAGCAGGGGCGCCATGTCACGAATCGGGCGTGCGGTCGCCGGGTCGATACTGAAATCCAGCTTGGCGGCAAAACGAATGGCGCGCAGCATCCGTACCGGATCTTCGCGGTAACGGGTTTCCGGATCACCGATCAGACGCAGCCTGCGTGCGGCAATATCCTCCATGCCACCCGCGTGATCGTGAATGCTGAAGTCCTCGACATTGTAGTACAGGGCGTTGATGGTGAAGTCGCGGCGCAGGGCGTCTTCTTCCTTGGTGCCCCAGACGTTGTCGCGGGTAATCTGCCCATCCTCTGATACTTCAGCCTTGCCCCGGGCCGCCTCTTCGGGCTTGAGTTGCGCCCGGAACGTTGCCACTTCAATGATTTCACGCCCAAAGTGCACATGGGCCAGGCGAAAGCGACGGCCAATCAGACGGCAGTTGCTGAACAGGGCCTTCACCTGTTCCGGGGTGGCGCTTGTGGCTACATCGAAATCCTTGGGGGGCTGGCCCAGGAGAATATCCCGGACGCCACCGCCCACGATATAGGCCTCGTAACCCGCCTTGTTCAGACGATACAGTACCTTCAGTGCGTTCGGGCTGATCAGCTTGCGCGAGACCGGATGTTGGTCCCGGGGAATGATCTTGAGTGTCGGCCGGGGGTCAGATTTGCGGTTTACCCAGCCCATGATGGTCTTGATCATGGTGCCTGCGATCGAGGTGCTCCTGGTGGATTCAATAACGTGCGGCAGTGTAACCGCAACCGTCACGAAATGCGAGCATGCCCCTGAATAGAAGAAGCCGGAGGGGTGTTCACCCTTCCGGCCGGGAATCGTGGCGGTGTTGTTTTTGTTGGTTGCCGGTATGTCGTCAGTAGCCGCTCCCAAATTCGGGGCATTTCAAAAAGTGCGCAAACTGAACGCTTTGAATACGTCGAGCAGCAGTTTGTCTGTGTAACGATTTTGGTGCATCGTCAGCGGCTTGAGCCGTCTTGTTCTTCTTATGCACTTCGTCAACCAGACGTTTGTGCGCTGCCAAAAAAGTCAGCATCCAAAACACTCAACTCGCTACCCTTGTTCTTGTTTTTGTTGCCGGGCTTCTTGTTGTTGTGTTGCCTTGTTGTTTTTGTTTGATGGCTAGTGAGTTCTTTGTTGTTTTTGTTTTCGCCGTATTAGAGAGCAGGCAGAGTGCCAGTTTTTGGATTGTTCAATAAAAACAGTTGGATAGGAAGTGTCTCGGGTTTTTCGTAAGGGCTTTTGCTTACCAAAGTGTTACCGGGCGTCACTGTGCGGGAGGTGAGTGTTTCAAGTGGTAACACTGTTGTCGGTAACACTTCGGTAACACTATTGTCACACGGCACGAAAGGTGCTGACTCAGCCGGATTTTTTCTTCTTGGGGCGCGGAATGCCCAGGCGCTGACGGCGTTCCCACAGGTTTTTCCTGGAGATGCCCAGGCGCTTGGCCAGTTCGGTTTCGCTCATGGTGTCCTGGTTCTCGAGCACGAAGTGCTGAAAATAGTCCTCCAGAGACAGATCCTGCGGGCGTTGACTGGCTGATGTGCTTGCCGGGTTGTCTGATGCAACGAAACTGGCGGGAATGGCCGTGTCCTCGTCCACCTCGATACCCAGGGCCTGGGGGTCGATGACTTCTTCTTCGCTCAGTATGGCGGCACGCTCGATGGCGTTCTCCATTTCGCGCACGTTGCCCGGCCAGCGATATGTCTGAATGGCATGCCTGGCCGCTTCCGAGAAGGTCAGCCCGGGGCGGCCCATGCGCTGGGCCGTGCGGGCCAGAAGCATGTCTGCCAGCCCCAGAATGTCCTCGTCGCGCTCGCGCAGGGCCGGCATCTGCAACTGCATGACGTTGAGCCGGTAATACAGGTCTTCACGGAATTCGCCTGTCTGGCACATGGCCTTGAGGTTGCGGTGCGTGGCTGCAATGAGTCGCACGTCGACCTTTTTCGACTGGGTGGAGCCCACCGGGCGTATTTCACCTTCCTGCAGGACTCTCAGCAGGCGGGCCTGGGCTTCCATGTGC
>RFIV01000340.1 GCA_003695085.1 Gammaproteobacteria bacterium | reverse complement strand
GGGAATGGCCTGCTGGACGATTGGTGTGCCGCTGTCTGGGGCGAGAGCCATGATGAAGGCGGTCAGCGGGCCGCACGAGGCCAGGTCAGTCCCGGCTTGCTGAAGCAGCTCCTGGCCGATGGTTTCTTTTCTGCACCTGCCCCCAAGAGTACCGGCAGGGAGTACTTCAATCTCGACTGGCTGAGGCAGCGTGCCGGCAACAGCCTTGACGATCTTCCCCCGGAGGATGTTTTGGCGACTCTGACCTGTCTGACCGCCCGCACCATTACCGCAGCTGCCACCGGGACAGATGAGATCATCCTGTGCGGGGGTGGCATCCACAATGCCACCCTGGTCAACGAGATTCGCCAATTCGCGGACGCACCTGTCGTGACAGCCGATTCGCGGGGTGTACCGGCCGATGCATTGGAGGCGCTGGCATTTGCCTGGCTGGGCTGGCGTGCCCTGTCGGGGCAGAAAACAGCGTGGGCAGCCGTCACCGGGGCAAAGCAGGACTCGGTATCGGCCGGGCTGTGGGGGATCGGGTTTCTGAAGAAAGCCTGAGGCTGAATTTGCCGTATGGAGGGTCCGAGCCGGTCACTCCACAAATTCAGATGGAAAACGAGCTGCCGCACCCGCAGGTGGTTTCTGCGTTGGGATTTCGGACGACGAACCGCGCGCCTTCCAGGCCTTCGACATAGTCTACCGTCGCTCCTGCCAGATACTGATAGCTCAGCGGGTCAACCACCAGCCTGACGCCTCCGTTTTCCACCACGGTGTCATCTTCATTGACCGCATCTTCAAACGTGAAGCCATACTGAAACCCCGAGCAGCCGCCTCCGGTCACGAAGACGCGCAGCACCAGATTCTCATCCCCTTCTTCCTGAATCAGGGCGCGTACCTTTTCTGCCGCGGCGTCGGTAAAAATGAGTGGCGTGGGTTCAAAAACTTCAGCTACTGACATGCAACCTCCAATCGTGAGGTTTCATTATCCTCAATTCCCACCAAATTGGTCAACCAATAGACTCAGCCGTGCAACAGCTCTTCAGCATCTTCGCGAAAGTCGAGATGATCCGAACGGCCAATTCCCAGCAGCTCGTATACCTGGGACTCGACGAGTGGCCAGTAAGGGGTATCCCAGCCGTAGCGGATATGCGACTGGATGGTACGCACCAGCGCCAGGCAGGCCCAGGCCATCTTGCTGTCATCCGCTGCCGAGGATCTGAGGAAGCTCGGGTTGTCATGTTCCAGTATCAGCTGGCACAAGTTGTCCGGCAACCCCCAGCTTCTTGCAAGGTAATAGCTGACAATCGCATGACTGGTTCGGTAACGCTCGTTTTCCAGATCCGAAAGCATGACTTCGGGCTGGCGGTTGGCGGCTTCCAGCACTTCACGGTAATCCGGAAACCGGATGGCAAAGGCCGCAATACCTGCATTATGAAACAGGCCCAGCGTATAGAGTGATTCGAGCGGCACGTAGCTCTTGAGGCTGGTCTTGTCACCAATGAAATAGCACAGCGCGCCGGTTTGCTGGCTCTCGTCCCAGAACCGCTCCAGCGAGATGCAGGCCTTCTTGCCGACATAAGCCTTG
The DNA here is from genome assembly GCA_003695085.1 of Gammaproteobacteria bacterium. Lineage (GTDB taxonomy): Bacteria > Pseudomonadota > Gammaproteobacteria > Pseudomonadales > Oleiphilaceae > Thermohahella. The sequence continues at coordinate 1,634 of RFIV01000340.1, read as the reverse complement.
CTCAGCAGAAAACCGGTTGCCAGGGTGGAGATGCCCTTGATACCCAGCAACATGGCCGCCTGCTGGATGTTGTCGATTTTCATGGCGAAACCGTACGCCGGCGAATTGAGTGTTCTGAGCACCGCTGCAGACAGGGCGACATCCTGACTGACGAGCCTGACCATCTTGCCAACATCGGGATCAGCCGCATTCGCCTGTTCCTGAATGGCCACGAGGATTTCCGGTTTGGGCGGAATATAGAACTTGCCCGCTACATCTTTCAGAATTTTTTCGTCAATCATGCCGCGCTCTCTGCAGCCGAGTATTATCAGGCTGGGTGGCCGTCACTTTCAGGCGACTCATCTTCGGCGCGGGTACTCTCATCCTCAGCAGCCGCCGGCGCTGAGACTGCATTCTGCTCCGATTGATGAACCAGCGCTCCGTTGACTTCCGCGCCCATGGCCATCTCGATGAGGTTGTAGTAAACGTTCCCGGTGATGGAGGCTTTTTCTGCCAGCTCCACATGACGGGACGCGTAGACGTCACCCTGCACGCGCCCATTGATGATCAACGTGGGCACAATGACATCTCCTACCACCTGGCCTGCCTCACTGATGCGCAGCACGGCGTTCTCATCCTCGGCGCGAAGGGTACCTTTCACGGTGCCGTCCAGATGAATGCCTCCGGAAAAAACGATGTCGCCTTCGATGCGCGTATTGCGAGCGATCAGCGTATCAAATTGCGTCGGGGTGCTTCGGGCCGGTTTGCGTTTGCGAAACATGTCAGCTCTCCTTGGGCCAGTCGAAGGCCTTTTCTACCTTGGTGGCCTTTTTGCCACGACTCTGGGCAACAATCTGAACCTGCCTGGGCACAAAGCCTTCCGGCAGCTTCAACTCGCCCTTGAACTCCTGAAAATAGCGGAAACCGAACGGCATGCCCAGCTTTTCCGTCCCTGCCAGTTCACGCAGGGAGAGGATGCGGCGCTTGCCTTCCATTTCGCCTTCCACACTCAGTGTCACTTGTCCGTTGATTCGCTGCTTGTTGTTGCCAAGTTGCGTCAAGACCAGCTTGTAGGGCCAATGCCTTTCATCCGCCCCTTGTTCCAGCTCGAACTTCTGGATGCTCAAGCCGGTCTTGCCGCTGGACGGTGCCAGGATTCCCTTGTAAAAGGCGATGTCCTGCTGCATTTGCCGCCGATCAGCCTCCAGCTGCTCGAGACTCTGTCGCAGCTCCTCAATCGCCACCTGATCAACCTGGTGCAGGCGTTCAAGGCGAGCCACTTCCCGGGCCAGCTGCTCCCGCTCAGCTTCCAGCGCAGCAGCACGCGTTTGCGCGATATCTGTTCGGCTTTTCCAGGTCTGCAGCTGTCCTGCGCCCACCCACCAGCCTCCCGCAGCGGCGGCACACAGCGTCACAATGACGGCCAGCCAGGCATACAGGTGACTGCGCAGGCGTTTGCCGGGATCGTCCTCGACGACGCGCAGTTTTCCGCTCATGGCAGTACGGGCACGCAGCTCAGCCCCCGTGTTTCAGGCAGCCCAAACATCAGGTTCATGTTCTGAATCGCCTGGCCCGCGGCGCCCTTGACGAGGTTGTCAATGACGGACAGTACAATAACCTGATCCGAACCTGGCTGCTGGTGCACCGCCAGTCGG
>RFIV01000339.1 GCA_003695085.1 Gammaproteobacteria bacterium | reverse complement strand
GGCCGAGGCCGCCGGCATTCACACCTTCAACTTCGTCACGGGTCGTGGCAAGCGGGCCATCGCCGATCATTTCGACATTTCCTACGAGCTGGAGCATCAGATTGAAGGCTCAGGCAAGGAAGAACTGCTCAGCTCCATCCGACGGCTGCTCAGTCCCGAAAACTGCTTTGCGTTTACCCGCCAGCGGGAAATGAAAGGGCTGGGTCACGCCGTGCTGTCCGGTAAACCGCTGATTGGTGACAACCCCTTCGCGGTCATACTGGCCGATGACCTCTGCATTACCGAGCCGGGCGATGATACAGTGCTGGCGCAGATGGTCAAACTGTACAAGCAGTTTCGCTGCACCATTGTCGCCATCCAGGAAGTGCCTGAAGACGAAGTCCACAAGTACGGAGTCATCGCAGGAGAATGCCTCAAGGAGGGCCTGTATCGCGTGTCCGACATGGTCGAAAAGCCGAGCACGGAGGAGGCACCCAGCAATCTGGCTGTGATCGGACGCTATATTCTGACACCAGATATCTTCGAGCTTCTGGAAAAGACAGAACCGGGCGCCAACGGTGAAATTCAGCTGACGGACGCCATACAGAAGCAGGCCGAAGAAGGATGTGTGCTGGCCTACAAGTTCCGGGGGCGGCGTTTCGACTGCGGCAGCGTGGGCGGCTTTGTAGAAGCGACAAACTACGTCTACGAAAACATCTATCCGAAGGGCTGACAGGCTCAAGCGGGCTCAAACCGGGCCCGCTTCATGAATCCCCAGCATCTGCAGCACCAGCATCTGCCTGTCCGCATCACACTCACGAAAAGCTTTCAGCATCCGGCGTTCTCGTGAGTCGGGCAAACGCTGTTCCAGCTCGCTGATCAACGTATCCAGCGCCTCATCCAGCCCTTCTTCACCCTCATCCAATCCGGGCAGCGCCAGCTGATCGCCCTGCTCGGCTCTCAGGGCTTCCAGATCCAGCAAGGCGTCCAGAGGCTCCCCCGTCCGGATGCAGACATCGATCAGCTGCTCTACATTGGGATAGCAGCGTTGCGCCTCTGACGTTTCCTCCCAGCGCCGGATCAAGCCCACATCAACACCGATCAGAGCCGCCACATCTTCCTGCGTCAGACGATGTCGCTCACGCAGCGCCCTGAAACGTGTATTGAAAGCGGAGAGATAGCGCATCAGCCACTCCTGAATGCTGCGTCTTAAGAAAACATTAAGTTTCGAACGCTAACTTAGCGGCAAAGGAGGCTGTGATGCAAGCACGAATCCATGTTTGGGACATTGTTGTCCGCGTTTTTCACTGGGGCACTGTCGGGCTCTTCGCCGCCCTCTTTGTCACAGGGGAAGGGCGCGACGCCGATATCCACGCGCAACTTGGGTATGCACTGGGCACCCTGCTCTTCATACGTGTGATCTGGGGATTTGTCGGCACGCATCATGCCCGATTCCGTAATTTCCTGGCAGGCCCACAAGAAACCATCTGCTACCTCAAAAGCCTGGCCAACGGACGCCCGAAGCACTACACCGGCCACAATCCGGCAGGTGCTGCCATGGTCGTGGCGTTGCTCCTGGCATTGACGGGCCTCATCGTGTCAGGGCTGTTCATGGAAGGGGGCATAGAGTTCGAGGGCCCCCTCTCGGGCCTGGGAACACAACTGAGTGATAACCAGATCCACTGGGTGAGAGAGATCCACGAATCGCTGGTGATACTAACTCTCGGTTTGATCAGCCTGCACATTGCCGGCGTGATCGTCGCCAGCCTGCAACATAACGAAAACCTCGTACATGCCATGATAACGGGTTATAAAACCGAGCCAAGAGGAGACCACCATGCAAGTCAAGCGACTGTGTCAGAACAGCCTGATGAGCCTGACGCTGATTGGCAGCGCCACGCTCGGTCACGCTGAAGAGTCCGCTCTGAACACCTCAAACTGGTGGAGCTACAACCAGAAACCCGTCACTTATACGGGTACCCTTTATGCCAGTTCAGCCGGGACCAATACGTCCGTGCAGAAAGCCTCTGCGCTGAAGGAAGAATATCCCGAGCCTCTCTTTACGCTCAATGCCGCGCACAAGTATCTGGGGCTGGCCACCCTGGCGGCCCTCGCAGGCACCATCATCGCGCCCAAGAAAGAAAACGGCGCACATGAAACCCTGGGCAAGACCTCGGCCGTGCTGGGGACGGCAGCGGTCGCCACCGGCCTGATTGCGCATTGGGACGACATTGGCCTGGATCAACCGCTGACGGATCCTGACAACCTGCATGCCATGTTGACGTCCGTTGGCCTGCTGGGCATGGCCTATGCCGCATCCGAAGGTCCGGAATCCGGCCACGCAGGACCCGGTGCACTGGGTGGTATCGCCATGGCGGTGGGGGTCAAGCTGACATGGTGAGACAAACAATCATCCTGCCCGTCCTGTTGGCCACTGCCTTCAACGTCACCGCTGCACCTAAACCGGAAGCGGTCACCACGCTTCAGGCGCAGTGGGCGCAGTCAGCCACCCAGCAACCTTTCTCTGCCAAGCGGGGTGCCGAGCTCTGGCGAAAGGACGGGATCGTCCAGAAAGGAAACGTAGTGCGCTGTACCACCTGTCACGGCGAGGATTTGTCACAGCAGGGCAAGCACGCCCGAAGCGGCAAAGTTATCGAACCCATGGCATTTTCCGCCAACCCCGATCGCTTCACCCAAATAAAGAAAATCAAAAAATGGCTCAAGCGCAACTGTAAATGGACCTGGGGCCGTGAGTGTACCGCTCAGGAAAAAGGCGATCTGATCGAGTATCTCGTTTCACAGTAAAGAGGAGACCTGACAAATGAAACGTACGCTTTGTACCGCTGCCCTGGCGGGTGTGCTGGGTTTCAGTGCGCCGCTCACCTTTGCAGGGGAAACTTCCTGGCTCGATTGGGTGATCAGTTTTGACCGCAAAAAAGAGGTGGAGCCTGTCACGGATGCCACCTGGCTGGAAGAATGCGGGGCCTGCCACGTCGCCTATCCACCGGGCCTGCTACCCGCACGCTCCTGGGAAAAGCTGCTGGCACCCTCGGCACTGGAAGATCACTTTGGTGAGAACGCCGAGCTCGACAACGAAACATTGAACGCGATCAAGGCGTATGCCCTCGCGCATGCGGCAGACAATTCAATCTACAAGCGCTCGCGCAAGGTCATGGCATCCATTCGCCCGGACGAAACGCCTTTGCGCATCACGGAAACCCGATATATTCGCCGCAAGCACAGCGAAATACCGGAAAAATATATCAAGCGTAACGACAAGGTGGGCAGCCTTTCCAACTGCGATGCCTGCCACAGTGAAATCCAGAACGGCACCTTCGATGATGATACGGTGATCATTCCCGGAGTCGGACGCGACTGGGAGGACTGAGCGAACTCCCCCGTTTACGCACCGGCAGGCACATGGCAGGTCTCCTCTGTAAACCTGACCTGCCGGTGCGCTTTTTTTGTTCCGTTAAGCAGGAATCAGGGCGCCAGACGCTCTATCGTCCAGCCTGCATCCGACAGCCGGTACTGAAAGCGATCATGCAATCGACTCTCGCGCCCCTGCCAGAACTCGATCAGTTCCGGAATCACCCGATATCCCCCCCAAAATGATGGAAGCGGAATCTTGCCCTCTCCAAACTTGCGACGGATCTCATCCAGTTTCATTTCCAGAAACTGACGACTGCTGATCACATGGCTTTGCTGACTGACCCAAGCGCCCAGCTGGCTCCCACGAGGCCGGCTTGAAAAATAACGCAGCGACTCCGCCTGACTGACCTTTTCCACGCGCCCCTCAATCTTGACCTGCCGGTTCAGGGGCAGCCAGGGAAACAGCAACGCAGCCCTCGGGTTTTCTTTTAGCTGTGCCGCCTTGCGTGACTCGTAATTCGTGTAAAAGACAAAGCCGCGCGCATCGAAAAATTTCAGCAGGACGGTGCGCACGCTCGGCTGTCCATCACGTCCGGCCGTCGCCAGGCTCATGGCATTGACATCTTCGATACCCGACTCGCGTGCTTCCTGAAACCACTTCTCGAACTGAAGGATCGGGTCATCATCCAGGTCCTCACGGTCCAGCCCACGACTCTCGTACTCG
>RFIV01000338.1 GCA_003695085.1 Gammaproteobacteria bacterium | reverse complement strand
GATCGGTACTGGTCACGGCCGCGGATACAATACGAGCGCGGGGAGTCAGATCCAGTGCCTTGCCGGTTTGCTCGCTGCCGATCAGAACCGCGGTGGCGCCGTCCACGATGCCCGAGGAGTTGCCGGGTGTATGTACATGATGGATTTTTTCCACCCAGTGATACTTGCGCAGGGGGACGCTGTCGAAGCCCATGTTGCCCATCATTTCGAAAGAGGGCTTGAGGCTGGCGAGCGCGTCCATGGTCGTGTCGGGCCGGATGAATTCGTCATGATCCAGCACAGTCAGGCCGTTGACGTCTGTCACCGGTACGATGGATTTCTCGAATCGCTGTTCACGCCAGGCCTGAGCCGCCTTTTGCTGGGATTCCAGGGCGAAGGCATCCACCGTCTCGCGGTCGAACCCTTCCAGGGTGGCGATCAGGTCGGCGCTGATCCCCTGGGGAATGAACTCCGTACGCAGGTTGGTGGCCGGATCCAGCGCCCAGGCACCGCCGTCCGAGCCCATGGGCACGCGGGACATGGACTCGATGCCGCCGGCAATGACGAGATCTTCCCAGCCGGAGCGGATTTTCATGGCGGCGAGGTTGACCGCTTCCAGCCCCGATGCGCAGAAGCGGTTGAGCGTGACGCCTGCCACCTGCTCATCATATCCCGCGACCAGTGCGGCCGTTTTGGCGATGTCCGCGCCCTGATCGCCAATGGCCGTGACGCAGCCCATGACCACATCATCCACCCGAGAGGTATCCAGTTCATTGCGCTCGCGCAGTGCGTTGAGTACGCCCGCCAGCAGGTTCACGGGCTTGACTTCGTGAAGGCTGCCGTCTTTCTTGCCCTTGCCGCGTGGCGTGCGCACCGCGTCAAAGATAAAGGCCTCCTGACTCATGGTGTTCCCCTTTTTGTTCTGTGTGCGTTCTACACTATAGGGCGATGTGGCAGGGGTGAATGGCGATTGTGATCATTCCCGCTGACAAATGTGATCAGGTTGAACTAAGCTTGCAGCTATAACTGGCAAGTGCTCACAGGAGTCTGTACATGTCCATTCTGGATAACATTTCCAACTATTACGAGAAACTGGTGCTGGAAGAGCTGGCGCAGCAGGCGGTACAGCATGCAGGCGATGACGAGTTCCTGACGGATGTCGCCTGCGTGGCCCTGAACAGTTTGCCGGCCCGCTATTACCGGCATGGCGTAGATATGGCGTTCTATCTGCCCAGCGGTGAATATCTGGAGATGAAAAGCCGGGTCAAGCTGGCCGTGGCGGAAGCGATCGCACGGGTAGAGGAAGATGCACGCACCGCCTCGGACAGCGGTGCGGCGGAAGAAGGCTGAACGCTGCGCCTCAGCGGGCGTTTACGAAGGCTTCGAGGGCGGCCTGGACGCGCGCCTGCCGGACCTCATCCAGTGCACCCCGTGAGCTGAGTACCGCCAGAAGGCTTTCGAACTGCTCGAGGGTATCCGCCTGGGTCACACCGTGCAGGCCCTGATTGAGGCGTTCGACCTGCAGCGCCATGCGCCGCGGGCGCTCCGTTTCGGGGGACTCCGTGCCGGCGAGAATTTCCAGAAGCAGCAGGGTATCTTCGACCGGGCGGTCCTTGTCATGGGCGAAGGGAGTCACCTTCAGCTCACCCGAAGCAATCTGTTGCAGTCGCTTCAGCTGTTCCTGGGACTTCAGGGCGCTCAGGTGGACGTCAACGGCCTTGCACGCTGCCTGGTATCGCTGGAGCAAGGGACGGGCGTCCTGTCCGCTCAGGTTCATGGCGCCAATCGCGTCGCGCAGATTCGAGTAGGCTGACACCACAGCCCCTGCGTTGGATTCGTTGACCAGTGCTTCAAGGGCGGCGACACATTCAGTGGCCTTGGCCAGCAATGCTTGCCGTTCGGCTTCCTGGGCCTTGCGGTTTTCGCCCAGCCGCTCGAAGATGGCATCACAGGCGGCCCGGAATTGTTTCCACAATGCCCGGTCTTTCTTGAAGTGCGTGATGCCTGTCTGCTCCCACTCCTTCTGCAGCGCCTTGGCTTGTTGCGTTGCCAGACGAATATCCGGTTCGTCGATCAGGGCGCGGGCCCGTTCCACGATATCGGCCTTGATGGCTTCATTGCGGGAACGCTCTTCGTCAAGCCGGGTGTCCAGTTCGCCCAGCAGCTGGTTGAACCGCTTCTGGAGTTTGCGCCCCGCCCGGGGATCTACCGGGAAGAATTTTCGCCACTCCTCACGGGCCTTGCGGTTAACCTTGTCCACGGCCTTCCAGTCCGGTGCAGACCAGTCGGCTTCGGACAGAAACAGCTCCAGCTGCTCAACAATTTCCTGACGGCGCTCGAGGTTGGCGGCCTTGAGCTTTTCCTCCTCTTCAAAAAATGCCTTGAGAGGCGCATAAGCTGCCTCGGCGGCATCCTTGAAGGCGGTCCACAGGGATTGATCGGAGGATCCGCCCAGTTCACGCCATTCCTGCTGCAGAGACTTGATGGCACGTGCCTTGTCGTGGGGTTCCATCGGCTGTTCAGCCAGCTGTTGCATGCGCTCGATCAGCGCTTCGAGCTTCGGGCGCGTGGCAAAGCCTTTCCAGTCTTCCAGTTCGCGCAGCTTGCCGGTCAGTCGATTCAGCTCTGCGTGCAGGTCCTGAGTTTTCGCCTCCGGAAGCAGGTCCAGCTGATGGCCAATGTCACGAGCCAGTCGACGGGCCATTTTCAGGTGTCCTTCATCGAGCTGGGTCGCCAGATCCGCCAGTTGAGAACGGGCTCGCTCCAGACGTTTCTTCTGATCCTCGAGGGCCTTTGAGCGCCGGGTTTCAATGGTCCCGATGACATCCTGGACGGCTGCCAGGGGCTCGGGCAGGGGGAAGTCTCCGGGCCAGCGTACGTCTTCGGCGATCTTGCGCAGGGCTTTTTCACGTCCCGCGAGAACCTTTTCATCGGTGGTGGAAACCAGTCGCTCGATTTCTGCTTCATGCTCCAGCAGTCGCTGACTGGCCAGCAGATAGTGGTGGAGTGTTCCCATCAGGCCCAGATAACGGTCTTTTTCCGCTTTCTCGATAGGCTGGTGATGGCTGGCCTCCAGCCAGCGGGTTTCCTGAGTCTTGCACAGCGCATCCAGTGCGGCGATGCGCGCTGCATCCGGTTTGCTCAGTGATCGCAGCTCCTCGACGGTCCGCTCCAAAACGTCGAGCGTGGCCTGGCGCTCGTGCTTTTTTTCCACCTCGTCCCGTTCTGCCTGTTTCTCTGCCTGCTCGGCTGCGCGAATCGCGTCAGCACGTTTTTGACAGGTGGCTTCAAGATCGGCCCATTGGGACGCATGAGCGTCGCGTATTTTCCGGGGCAGGGCCGCCCACTTTTGCTGCAGGGCATTGAGGCGACCCGCGTACAGGCTTTCATCCTGGCTTTCTGCCAACTGACGTATCTCTGTCAACAGCGCCATCGCCTGTTCGGTCTGGCGCGACTGACTTTCTGCCGCCTCCCGCAGCGCGCGCAATCGTTCGCGGGCAATCCGGTATACACGTTTGTCCCGTCCTTTCGCGTGGCGCGCCAGGGCTTCCAGGTTGTCAGTATCCTGAATCAGCGATGCAGCGGCTTCACGAACGATCGCGGAAGGGTGCTCCGTGGCCAGAGTACGCAGCTGGCCGACAGGCTGAGCGGCCAGAATGGCTTGCATGTCTTCCGCCGGCAGCGCGCGAAACAGGTTGCCCAGTGGAGACTGAGGGGTCTGGAGCGCTGCGCTCAATGCCTCGCGGAAGCGGTTCGGGTCGGCCGTGTATTGGCCAAGCACATAATCCAGAACCTGAGTTCGACGCTTTTCATGCGGCAGCGTCAGCGCATGGGCCAGGGTCTCAAGGTCGGACTGCTCGGCGAGCCACAGTGTAAAAGCCTCGTCTTCCAGTGAGGCCAGCATTTCCAGCGAAGCCTTGACGCGCGCCTTGTCTGACCAGTCAGGCAGATTGTCGGCAGCAGTGTCTCGGGACGTCTCGGTCGACTTCCGGGGCTTTTGTGTATCGGACTTTCGCGAGCCAAACAGTTTCTTGATGAGAGTGGCCATGGACGGATTCCCTCCTGATAACTCAACGCACCAATGGGTGTGCGCAGTCTGAAAAAACGCCACAGGGGCGTGTACCGGCCCCTAGTCTATCCGGCTTTTGAGGACGGTACAAAGGGCTGGACGTGCAAAGCATCATCCCTGTGCTAGGCTTGCCAGTATGGGACGAGAAGGACGCTGTCAATGTGCATGAAAAAATGGGCCAGGGCCGCCTTCATCATGGCTCTGCTGACGACTGTCAGCGCGGTCAGTGCGGAGCAGGAGGTGGTGCTCTACAACTGGGCTCAATACATGGACCCCGCCATTCTGGAGGATTTTCATCGGGAGACCGGTATCCGGGTCGTGGAGATTCATTACGAGAGTGATCAGACCAAGGATGATCTGCTGGCACTCAACGGGGGGGCGGGCATGGATCTGATGATCACCTCGTCCGTCACGTTGCCGGTCTATGCGTCAGTGGGCTGGATACAGCCTTGGGGAGAGATGGAAAACTGGCAGCATGTCGACAGTCGCTGGTACGAGAGCCTGCCCCCGGAACACCAACGTCTGGGCGTGCCCTTGCTGTGGGGAACAGTGGGCATCCTTTATCGCAAGGACAGGGTGGACAGACCTGACTCCTGGCTGGCGCTGTTCAGGCCCCGGGATAAGCTAGCGGGCAAGATCATGCTGACAGATGATGTCAAGGACGTGTTTGGCCTGGCGCTCAAGGCCCTGGGGTTCTCGCTGAACAGCACCGATTACGAAGAAAACCAGCAGGCGGCAGAATTGCTCGGAGTTCTGGCGCGTTCACGTCCGGTATTTGGCTACCCGGTACTCAATGCGCACAACGCCCTGAGCCGGGGGCAGGTGCTGATGGCGATGATCTATAATGGCGACGCCATTACGCTGCAGGATGAGGATGATCGCCTGGCCTTTGTGGTGCCGCGAGAGGGGACCAACCTCTGGCTGGACTCCATTGCCTTGTTTCGGGACGCCCCGCATCCGGAGGTCGCCCGAACGTTCGTAGAATACCTGCTGAGACCGGATGTGGCGGCGCGTCTGAGCACCTACCTTTCCTTCGCCACGGCCAACCGGGACGCCCTGCCGCTGTTGCCCGACACGCTGCGCAACAACGACATTGTGTATCCGCCGGATGACGTGATGGCACGTTCCGAGATGTTCAGGCCCCTGCCTGACTCAGTGATGCGCATGCGCCAGATGTATTTCAGCAAAATCAGGACGAATGATCAGGGAGGGTAAATGTCTCTCAGAGGCAAACTGATGTGGACGCTTGTGCCAGTGATCGTGCTGCCCCTGGTACTTGTGGGAGGGACGGCGTGGTTATACGTTCGGGAGGCGGGCACCCACCTGCTCATGACGCAGCTTGAACAGCAGCTTCAGCAGGGCGAGCAGGCGTTTACCGGTGTGATCCGGACCAGTGAGGGAACAGTAGAACTGCTCGCTCAGCACATGCTAACGCAGCGGTACCTCACATTGCCGGAGAGTACACGGCTTGCAGTGGCTTACGGGCCAATGGTCTCCCTGCTGAATCAGCACCTGAGCGTGAAGCCGCAGCTCGACAAGCTGATATTACTTGATCACGCCGGCAGCATCGATATCACCGCAGAGAATGACGAAGAGGCGATCCGCCTGGGCACTGAGCAGCTGCGGCATCTTTATGCCAGTCTTCCTGCGAGGAAGCTGTGGCTGCAGCGGGACACGCGCCTCAAGCTAATCTACCTGGTGGTTGCGCGCAAGATAATGTTCCGTCAGCCCGGGCAGGATGCGGTCGGTCAGCCGCCGGCATTTCGGGGCTATGTTGTCGCGGTGGCACGGCTGTCACTGGACTGGCTGAAAGGGAAGGAGGAGACCGACAGTCAGCCTCTGGTGCTGCATTTGACTGACAAGAACGGACGCCTGCTGGACGTGACGCTGGATGAACCGGGCGCGCGGGTGCATCAGGCACGTGCTAAAAAGGTGATGCAAAACAGCATGACACGTGTTCACCTGTTTGAAGGTGACGAGCCCTTTTGGGGTGGATTTCGGCGCCTGGCGGACGACCTCTTTCTGGTCGGCGTCATGGATGTGGAACATGTTCGGGAGCTGACCTCACCCTTGGCGCGTTCGCTGCTGATGCTCGCGCTGGTGACTGCGGCCGTGGCAGCCGTGCTCGTGATGGTGCTGATTTCAAGACATGTACTCCAGCCGGTACGCACCATGTCGTGGATTATCGACAACTTCCGAAAGACCCAGTCACTGCCGGAGAGTGTGACGGATCGACAGGATGAAATGGGCGATATCATCCGCGCGCTGTACGATTTGCTTGGCGGATTGCTTTCCAGCTACGAGCGGATCAACCAGTTGTCACGCTTTGATCTTCTGACCGGCTTGCCCAATCGCATGAGCTTCACCCGCGCGCTCGACGAGTACATTCGTCAAAACGCCGGGCGTTCCGATGTGATTGCGCTGATTCATCTGGATCTGGATGGGTTCAAGTATGTCAATGATGTTCATGGTCATCATGTGGGCGATGCGCTGCTCAAGCAGGTCGCTGAACGACTGGAAATGCTGGTCAGTCACTTGTCGCTCAGAGGGGTCAGTTCGGGGATGTGTCAGGACATGCTGGCACGGTTGGGGGGCAACGAGTTTGCTGTACTCCTGACAGAGCTCACGCAGGCTCACCAGGCTTCGCTGGCTGCGGGCCGGATTCAGGAGGTGATGAAGAAGCCCTTTGTGATTGACGAGCAGGAAATCATGCTCTCCGCGAGCATGGGCATCTCCCTGTACCCGGTAGATGGTCAGGACGCCGAACAACTGCTCAAGAATGCAGATCTGGCCCTGTTTGAAGCCAAACAGCGCACGCGCGGTGGCTATCAGTTCTTCACGTCAGCACTGAACCTGTCTGCCAAGCGCCGTCTGGATCTTGAGCGCATGTTGCATGAAGCCTTGAGGAAACACCAGTTCTCCATGTACCTTCAACCCAAGGTGGACCTGCAACGGGGAATGGCCTTTGATTTCGAAGCGCTTGTTCGCTGGCACCACCCTGAAAAGGGCGTGATTTCGCCGGCTCAGTTTATCCAGGTTGCCGAGGAAAGTGGTCTGATTCAGGAGTTGGGCCGGGAAATCATTTACCTGAGTTGCGAAGCGCTGGGCAAACTTCGGACACTGCAACAGAATCCGAATTTGCGCATGTCGGTCAACCTGTCACCGCTTCAGTTCAGAGATCCGTCGCTGATCGATTTTATTCAGGAAACCGCAGCGCACTTCGGTCTGCATCCACGTGACCTTGAGTTCGAGGTGACGGAAAGCGTCATGCTTGAAGATCAGGATCATGCCTTCCTGATGGTCAATGACCTCCGGGCACTGGGCGCCTCCATTTCATTGGATGACTTCGGTACCGGGTACTCCTCTCTGAGCTACCTGCGGCGGTTCCCGTTTGATACCGTAAAAATCGACCGCTCGTTTGTCATGGAGCTTGATGAATCCGATGAGGCGGCGCACATCATCGCATCCATCACCCGGCTGATCATGGATCTGGACAAGAAGGTCGTGGCCGAGGGCGTGGAAACGCCCACACAGTTGGCGCGGCTCAGGCAATGCGGGGTGGAGCTGGCACAGGGGTACCTGTTTTCAAGGCCTGTACCGGTGGAAGAAGTTCAGTGTGACTTTCGCTCCGTCGTCTTTGAGCACCCCGTTTCCGACGGCCAACAGGAGCTTTGAGAGGGTGCCCGAAATTTTTTTGAAAAAGGGGTTGACGACCCGGGGGCGGATCCATAATATACGCACCCGTTACTTGATGTGGGGCCATAGCTCAGCTGGGAGAGCGCAACGCTGGCAGCGTTGAGGTCAGGAGTTCGATCCTCCTTGGCTCCACCACTTCCTAGCGTCCCCTTCGTCTAGAGGCCTAGGACACCGCCCTTTCACGGCGGTAACAGGGGTTCGACTCCCCTAGGGGACGCCATCTTTTCCATCCTGCACATGCGTTATACTCTCTGAACACTATTCATTCTGAATCAAGAGCGGTGCATGGATCTTTCCCGTATTGATCTCAATCTCCTGGTTTATCTCGATGCGCTGTTACGCGAGAAAAACGTCACCCGTGCGGCAGGGCTGACCGGCATCACCCAGCCAGCGATGAGCAATGTGCTCAAGAGGCTGCGCGATGTGTTTGATGATCCGCTGCTGATTCGAACCAGTGATGGCATGATGCCCACCGAGCGGGCACTGGAACTGCATCCGCGTGTTCGGCAGGTGCTGGATCAGGTCGAGCTGATTGTTCAGCCCAAGACGCGGTTCAATCCGGCGACCAGCCAGCGCGTATTTCGCATCATGGCCAGTGATTATGCAGAAAGTGCCCTGATTCCACGGGTGCTGGGGCGGATTCGAAAAGTTGCGCCCAATGTCATTCTCGATATTCTCACGCCGTCGGATGTCGCCTTTCACGATGTGGAACAGGGGCGGGTGGACATGGCCATCAACCGCTTCGACAAGATTCCGCAGTCCTTTCATCAGAAAACCGTCTGGCGAGACACGTTCTCCTGCCTGCTCAGTGTTCATAACCCGCTTGTGTACGATTTCACGCTGGAGAACTATCTCAAGGCCAAGCATATCTGGGTCAGCAAGACCGGGTTTGGCGTGGGCGTGGGTATGAACCCCAAGGATGTTCAGCGGCTGGGTTGGGTTGATGATGCCCTGTCCAAGCTTGGCAAGACCCGGCAGATCAGCGTCTTTACCCGGCACTATCAGGTGGCCAGCCTGCTTGCTCAGCACCACGATCTCATTGCCACGCTGCCCACTCGCGCCGCATTGCTCCAACGCGATAATCCGGAGCTGGTGATTCGGGAGGTGCCTTTTCCGATCCCCGAGATCGAGCTGAAAATGGCCTGGAGTCCGTTGCTTCAGCACAATCCTGACCATATATGGCTTCGAAACCTCATTTATGAGCAAGCGAACCGGGAGGAAGAGGAAGTCCGGGCGCTGGATTGATTCGCCTTCTCGGCAGCTTGTGTTACAAACTTTTACACTTGTGAGTGAGCAAAAAACAACCAAAGGTATTAGACTAAAGTCTAATGCTGATTTGGTCTAAAGCGTCTGTAGGGGGAGATGCCATGCTCACACCACGCGAAAGGGTCCTGCTGGAGGGCCGCCGGGATACCTATTTCATGAACTGGCTGTCGCGCTGGATTCCGCTGAGCGGACTCAGCGAACGTGAGCAGTATGTGTTATGCCGGGATGCCTTTCGCATGACGGTGCTGGCGCTGTCCCTGCTGGCCTGGCTGGTGCCCATGGGCATGGTTATCGAAACCGTCTTCCTGGTTGCAATACCCAACTATCTTTTCTTTTCTCGCTGGGCTGCCTGGGCGAAGCGGCAACAGGCGATTCGCGTACGCAGCAGTGATCAGAGGGAGAGCTGACGAAACTCGGGGCTGGTGTGTGAGCGGTTGAACAGCGCGTCAAAGCGCTCAGTCAGATTGCGTGCGCGCGCGGGATTGCGGTAGTAGACAAAACCCTCTGGCACCTCGTGCCGGTGCTGGTAGAGCACGCCGACATCATCAATGATCGCGTACTGGGGCCAGTCCGTTTCATCCAGCTCGGGTGGCGGTTGGCGGAGCTCAATGCCGCTGGAGAGTCGTCCGAGCAACGGGTAGATCGATCCGCTCTGTTGCATGCAGCGCGCGGGGTTGCGGATCACCATGCGGACAGCGGGCTGGTGTCGGCCGCGGGCCAGTGCCTTGATCTGATTCACAATGACCGGGCTGTCAAACAACTGGGCCGGCAAATGGTCGGTGACCAGAAGCAGCTGATACTGGCACTGTTCGATGAGTCGCACCAGGTGGCTCGCAACATCATCCCAGTGCTGTATCTTGTGGCTCTCGGGATCTTCTCCCAGTTTCAGAGGGGTGCTGGATGGGGTATCACGCAGAACCAGGCGCATTTTCTGGTGCGGTATACCGGCTTCATCATAAGGCGCACCCACCGGTTCAAAGCCTTCTGATGCGTACAAGTGCGTGATGTAGCGCTGTGCAGACAGCGTGATACGCTCGATCTGCTCTGAACGGGCGTAGGCCAGAACGTAACGCAGCAAACTTCGGGCAATACCTCGATTCCGATACTCGGGCAACACCGCCATTCGTCCAATGCGAGCCTGCTTGCCATCCTCGATGAGTCGGGCGCAGGCAGCGGGTGTGTTATCAGCGTGGTAATAGAGAAAGTGCAGGGCGTGCGTATCGTCGGCGTCCCATTCGAGCGCTTCCGGAACACCCTGCTCCTCGATGAAAACACGCTGACGGATGGCTTTCAGATGAGCCTGTTCCGGCGCGTCCCACCTCAGAATGCGCGTGTGGGCAATCATGGACGCTCCGAGACCAGCGAGCCCTGGTTGACAAGTTGTGTGAGGACGGACAAGGCCAGCTCCCGATGATCGGGCGACAGCTCCTGTATCGCGGGTACGAAGTCGGGTTGGCTGCAATCGCTCACGGCTGCAGCAACGCCTTGCAGCGCCAGGGGCAGCGTAAACAAGGTGCCATCAGCCGCGAGAAGCAGCTCGTCTCCGTCCTGCGTATATACAAAGCGAGACCCCTCGTTCCAGAACCAATCCTGATCCAGACGCTGTTCCACCTCGTCGGTGCTCAAAGGCGTTTCGGCCGGCACCACAATGTCGGAGGTCTTGGGTTCGGTTGACAGGCGCAGTAAGGTGCGGGTGATGCGTGCAGGTGTGAGCAGCTCCGAGATGAGCGATTCGCGTACCTGCTCGCAGACCCGTGGGTCGAGCCAGCCCGGATGGGTTTGGGGCTGCTTCAGCCCGTCTGCGACGTGCAATGGAGGAAGGTTGTCCAGATCCAGCAGATCAAGCCAGGCCGAGGCCGTTTCCTGCAGCGTCGGAGAGCGGAATCCGACCGAGAGCGTAATGGAAAGCCCTTCTGCCACGCCGTGGTGGGCATAACCGGATGGCAGGTAAAGGATATCACCCGGCTCAACCGTCCAGCTATGCTGCGACTGCATGTCTTCAAGAATCCGCAGCGGGGTACCGTCCAGCCTTGGGGTATTGATGTCACATATGGGGCCGATTTCCCAACGTTTGCGCCCTTCGGCCTGGATCAGGAAGACATCGTAGTAGTCAAAGTGCGGGCCGACGCTGGCGCCGTCCGGGGAGACAGACGCCATGATGTCATCCAGACGCCAGTTGGGGATGAAGCGAAACAGATCCAGCAGGCGTGCCAGGGGGCGATGCCAGTGGTCCAGCCCCTGTACCAGCAACGTCCAGCCGCTTTCGGGAAGGGATGCGAGCTTCTCTTCATCGAAAGGTCCGTGTTCTGGCTGCCAGGGTTGACCGTCCAGCATCTCCCAGATGAGTCGGGACTCAACTTGCGGGGCAGTGGCCAGACCGGCCAGGTCATTGGCATCCAGGTCAAAGGTGAACCCGCTCAGGCCGCCCCGGATGAGGCAGGGCTGCTTTTGCCAGAAATCGGCCAGGAAGGTCTGTTGATCCACCCCCAGATCGAGTTTCATCAGCCTTGCGTCTCGCGAATGCGACGCGCCTGCTGTGCAGCGTTACCGGTATAGGCGGACGGAGTCAGTGCCCGCAGCGCATCCCTGGCTGCTTCCGGCAGGTCCAGGCTGTCAATGAATTCACGCATGGTTTCCGCGTTGATGGCCTTGCCTCGGGTGAAAGCCTTGAGCTTTTCATAAGCCTGCTCGACACCAAAACGGCGCATGACTGTCTGCACCGGTTCGGCCAGCACTTCCCAGGCATTGTCCAGATCTTCTGCTACACGCGCAGAGTTCAGCTCCAGCTTGCCCAGACCCTTCAGGGTGGCCTGATAGGCAATGAGGCTGTGTGCCAGGCCCACACCCAGCGTACGCAGTACCGTCGAGTCGGTCAGGTCACGCTGCCAGCGGCTGATGGGCAGCTTTTGTGCCAGGTGGGTCATGAGTGCATTGGCAATGCCGAGGTTGCCTTCGCTGTTTTCAAAGTCGATGGGGTTGACCTTGTGCGGCATGGTCGAAGAACCCACTTCGTTGGCAACCACGCGCTGTTTGAAATAACCCAGCGAGATATAGCCCCAGATGTCCCGATCCAGGTCAATCAGGATGGTGTTGAAGCGGCAAATCGCGTCAAACAGCTCGGCAATGTAGTCATGCGGCTCAATCTGGGTGGTGTAGGGATTCCAGGTCAGACCCAATGACGTGACGAAGTCGCGGGCGTTGGCTTCCCAGTCTATGTTTTCGTAAGCGCTCAGGTGTGCATTGTAGTTACCGACAGCACCGTTGATCTTGCCAAGCAGCTCCACCTGCTGGATCTGGCGCAGCTGACGCTTGAGCCGATAGACTACGTTGGCCAGTTCCTTGCCGACCGTGGTGGGGGAGGCGGTCTGTCCGTGCGTGCGCGACAGCATCGGTACGTCCGCCGTATTCTCGGACAGATCGGTGAGTGTGTCGATGATGCGCTGCATGAAGGGAATGGTTTCGGCCAGTCCTCCCTTGAGCATCAGGCCGTGAGACAGGTTGTTGATGTCTTCGGAGGTGCAGGCAAAGTGTACGAACTCCTTTGCTGCACCGAGTTCTTCCGGTGCATCGTTGCGATCAAACTGTTCCTTGATGAAGTACTCAACCGCCTTGACGTCGTGATTGGTCGTGCGCTCGATGTCCTTGATGCGTTGCGCATCGGCTTCAGCAAAGCCTTCTACCAGTGCGTCCAGCCAGGCATGGGTTTCGTCGCTGAAAGCTGGCAGTTCATGAATCTCCGGGTGGCGGGACAGTTGTTGAAGCCAGCGGATTTCCACCTCCACGCGGGCACGAATCAGGCCGTATTCGGAGAACCAGTTGCGCAGCGGGTGAACCTTGTCGGCATAGCGGCCATCGACGGGCGACAGCGCAGTCAGCGTATTGAGAACCATGTTGAACTTTCCTGGTTGGCAAGCAGTAAAACGGGGCGGGGATTATACCACGCCTCACCGGCGGAGTAATGCGTCGCAGGAGTCCAGAAGCCGGCGTCGACGAAACAGAAGGTGCCAGCGGCGGCCACCGACCTGTCGCCAGAGCCGGGCCGCCCGAATGCCCCCCAGCAGCAGGGCCCGTACCCGGTTGGCGCTTTCCCGGGGCTTGAGAAACTGGGGGTCTCCGACGACCCGCACCCGCTGTGGCAGGGTTCCGATGGTATCGGTATAGGCTTCTGCCAGTGCCTGCAGCGTTTCCGGTGCCTGAAGCATATCCCGTTCTGGCGTGCCAAGCCGGTCAAGATGTTCGCCGATGCGTTCCAGCAGTGCCGGACGCTTGTTGAGCTTGGTTTCCAGGTACAGGAGCGTGATCGCATAGCGCAATGCGTCAGCCTGGGCATGATCGTGCTGGCGG
>RFIV01000337.1 GCA_003695085.1 Gammaproteobacteria bacterium | reverse complement strand
GTGAATTTGGGAACATTGGCACAGGCAACGGCATGCACCAACTTTGCCCCATGCTTGGCAATGCCTTCTGCTTCGTACTTGGGGCCGACCATGAAACCGGTAATGTTTTGCAGGAAAATCAGAGGAATCTTGCGTTGGCAGCACAGCTCCACGAAATGTGCGCCCTTGAGTGCCGACTCGGAAAACAGAATGCCATTGTTGGCCAGGATGCCAACAGGTTGCCCCTCGATTTCGGCAAAGCCACACACCAGTGTCGTGCCATAGCGGGCCTTGAATTCATCCAGCTCCGAATTGTCCACGATTCGGGCAATGACCTCACGGATATCGAATGGCGTCTTTGCGGACACTGGCAGGACGCCCCGCAGCTCTTCTGCAGGATAGCGTGGGGCTGGGCCGCCGGGCAGCGAGGGCGAAGGTCCGGTATTCAGCCGTTTCACGACATCGCGTGCACGCGCGAGCGCCTGATACTCATCCCGTGTGTAGTGATCGGCCACGCCGGAGTGCGCACAATGAACCTCTGCGCCGCCCAGGTCTTCTGCAGACACATCTTCGCCCGTGGCGGCCTTGACGAGCGGAGGCCCCGCCAGAAAGATGGAGCTTTGATGCGCCACCATGATGGCTTCGTCCGCCATGGCGGGTACATAGGCACCGCCGGCCGTGCACAGTCCGAGAACAACGGCAATCTGCGGAATGCCGGCCGCTGACATGCGGGCCTGACGATAGAAAATGTGCCCGAAGTCCTCCTTGTCCGGGAACACCTCATCCTGACGTGGCAGGTTGGCGCCACCCGAGTCTACCAGGTACACACAAGGCAGCCGGTTTTCCTCGGCGATGGTTTGGGCGCGTATGTGCTTCTTGACCGTCAACGGATAGTACGTGCCGCCCTTGACCGTAAAGTCATTGGCCACCACCATGCAATCGCGCCCGTGAATCCTGCCGATGCCTGCAATGATGCCTGCTGCCGGGACATAGTCGGGATAGACGTCCCAGGCTGCCAGCGGTGCCACCTCCAGAAAGGGGGAACCGGGATCAAGCAATCTTGCGATGCGCTCCCTCGGCGGAAGCTTGCCTCGGTCACGGTACTTCTGTTGTGCAGCCTCGCCGCCGCCGAGTTGGACCTGGCGCATACGGTCCCGCCAGGTTTCAATCAGCGTTTGCATATGCGCGGCCTGAGAGCGAAACGTTTCAGACGCCGTGTCCAGTTGGCTTTGCAGTATCATGATGACCTCAGGCCGTCTCGTTGAAGAGTTCTCGTGCGATCAGCATTCGGCGGATTTCAGACGTTCCGGCACCGATTTCATACAGCTTGGCATCACGGAGCAACCGCCCGGTCGGAAAGTCGTTGATGTAACCGTTGCCTCCCAGAATCTGAATGGCATCCAGCGCCATTTGGGTGGCCCTTTCCGCACAGTACAGGATGACGCCTGCAGCATCCTTGCGTGTAGTTTCACCCCGGTCGCAAGCCGCGGCTACCGCATACAGGTATGCGCGGCAGGCATTGAGGTGGGTGTACATGTCCGCCAGCTTGCCCTGAATCAGCTGAAACTGGCCAATGGGCTGGCCGAATTGCTGGCGTTCATGAACATAGGGCAAGACGACATCCAGACAGGCCTGCATGATGCCTGTCGGGCCACCGGATAGCACGACGCGTTCATAATCCAGGCCGCTCATGAGCACACGCACACCTTGGTTTTCACCTCCGAGCACATTTTCTTCGGGGACTTCGCAATCCTCGAATATCAGCTCGCAAGTGTTGGATCCACGCATGCCCAGCTTGTCCAGCTTGCTTCCCCGGGAAAAGCCCTTGAAATCCCGCTCCACGATGAACGCGGTAATCCCGTGAGGCCCGGCGTCGGGTTGCGTCTTCGCATAGATTACGTACGTATGGGCATCCGGGCCGTTGGTGATCCACATTTTTGTTCCGTTCAGAACATAGCGATCCCCCCGTTTCTCGGCCCTCAATCGCATGGAAACGACATCGCTACCGGCATTGGGTTCCGACATCGCCAGCGCGCCCACGTGCTCGCCGCTGATCAGCTTCGGCAAGTAGCGCGCCTTCTGTGCCTCGGTTCCATTACGGAAGATCTGGTTGACACAAAGATTGGAATGGGCGCCGTAACTGAGGCCGACCGCGGCGGAGGCCCGGCTGATTTCTTCCATGGCCAACACGTGGGCCAGATATCCAAGTCCGGCACCGCCCCAGGTTTCGCTGACGGTAATACCGAGCAGTCCCATGTCTCCGAGCTTCCTCCAAAGGGACGGAGGGAACTGGTTCTCCTGATCAATCTGCGCGGCCAGCGGTGCGATTTCCGACTGCGCGAAATCACGCACCTGATCCCGAAGCATGGAAAGGTGTTCGTCAAAGCCAAAGTTGAGGGTAGGGTAGTGAAGGGGCATACGGACCTCGTTTGTTGTCATTATGATTCTTTTTGCCGGGCTTTCTGCAGTGCGTTGAGACAGCGCTCTTCGGCTGCATCAAGCTCGGTCTGCATGAGCCGGATATCAGCCAGTTGCTGCTCGAGCATGACTCTGCGTTCTGAAATTTTCTCGAGCAGTCGCTGAAGCTGGGCAACGTTTCCGTGTTCCGGGTCATACATCTCGATCAGCTCTCGGGATTCGGCCAGCGTCAGACCGAGTCGCTTGCCACGCAAAACCAGTTTGAGGTTCACCCGGTCCTTTTCCGAGTAGATACGCGTCTGTCCTTCACGCCGCGGGGCCAACAGGCCTTCTGACTCATAAAAGCGAATGGTACGTGTCGTGATGTCGAATTCCCGGGCCAAATCACGAATGGTGTAGGTTTTTGAAGCCAAGGGGCCTCCGTTGAATCATTGCGCAGGGCGACGTTGCAATCAGTTTAAGTTGACGTTTACGTAAACGTCAATATGTAGGGGTGATTCCAACCATGAGGCCCGCGAGCCTTGAACAGTGATCCAGATGGATTTTGGGAGGTCGTCAGAGGCCCAGCAGGTTGGAGCGTTTCAGAAGCTGGGTTTTCAGGCGAGCCTTGAACTGCCGCCACTGATCGAGCTTGTCTGCAGTGCCCACCAGGCGGCCCTGACTTTTCTGGCGTGACAGCCAGAGCCCGGAGCCGTTGAAACTGTATACCGGGTAAAGATCCGGCCGCTGGCTGGCCGGTTTGATCTCATTGGTCAGGTTGTCGAGTATCAGCGGATCCGCATCGGGTGTCGGGTAATAGGCCAGAACCATGTGGGCCTGGTTCAGACTCAGTGCCTTGACGTAGGTGACCCGCAGCTTTCCGTCCGGGATACCGAGATTGCGCAAGGTAAAGTACTTGGCCAGCGAGAAGTCTTCGCAATCCCCGCCATTGGTGGTCAGAAGTTCAACCGGAGTGGCCCAGTAATCCGCTTTGCCCCAGTGTTCGATGTCCGACACAAACTGTGCCCGGTTGAAGAACAGGTTGACCTTGCGCAGCTTGTCCGTTTCAGGCGTGTCAGGGGGCAGGTTGAGTATTTTTTCCCAGTAGAGCAGGCGCAGGCGTGCCTTCTCCCCATACTGTTTTTCGACCGCCATCAGCAAGTCATCTGAAAGCTGCAGTGCTGCCGCTGCAAGCACCACCCAGATCGCGGTTGCCTGGATCAGCCACCGGACGGATCGGACTGTTCGGTCAGGCTGCTTTTGGCATTGGGAATGAGTTGTCACGTAGCACCCAGTTACAGCGGGGTAGTGTCAGTATAGACGAATATGTCGCTGGGCTACTGGCTTTGTGCCTGGATTTGCGCCTTGAGCTTGCGAAGTTTCTCGCGAATTTCTTCCCGGCGCTTTTCGTCAATGACCGGAGACCCTTGTATATCCCCCGAGGGCAGGGTTTCCAATGCATCGGGATCCTGTGTGACGACCTCGGGGGGAGGCAGTGTGTCGCTGTCGGTATTCTCGCTGCCCCCTTCGTCGTTCTCGGCTTGGACGCTGTCTGTTTCGTCACTGACCACTACGAAGCTGTCATCGGATACGGTGTCTTCCGGAAACGACAGTGTTTCGAGGCGGCCCGAGCGATCAAGTACGACACTGTCGGAGCGGATGTCCCTTAGTACAGCCCCGCCCGGCAGAGACTCACCAGTTCGGTAGAAGTCCGTGCGCCGGTCCGGTCCTTCGATCAGTGCACCCTCAATATCGTTATCCGTACCATCGGCAACCCCCCTGAGTGTCAGGCGAAGATGGGTTTCCGGAAGGTTTTCCGGTACAACCGGCTCAGCAACCTGCTTGACGGGCTGCCCGAAAAGGTGTCGGGATACAATGACGTTGGGCTGAACACGTTTCTGCTCGGGCGGAGAAAGTGTTCTGACCGGGGAAGGTGCATTCCAGGCCGACCAGTGCGTCCAGAACTGAAACGCCTGAATGCCAATGACCGCACCGCATATCAATACGGCGGTGACAATCCAGGCTTTGGCAGGGAGTCGGTTGAGCATGGGCATCTGGGTAAAAATCCGGTTGATGAGGGAACGGTAATGGATTTTCGGTACTCTGGGAAGTAATTTGAAATTAATATGTTAGCCTGCCCGCAAAAACGGATGCCCTCTGCCATACTGGGGAGTGACAGGCATCCGTATTTATTGCAGCATAGCAAGTCGAAGTATCTGACAGACCAGGAACGGCCATGGACAGACAACACACACCTGCGCTGACGCGTCTCCCATTTGCCTACGCCAAGCGGCACGGTGTGTTCGTGCGCGCATCAGAGTCGGGGGAGGCCGAGATTGTCAGCCGGCCCGACACGCCCCTGCCGGCAATTCTCGAGGTGCAGCGGCAGGTGTCAGCGCTGCTGCCCGTGCATACCTTCAGCGAAGAAGAGTTTGCTCAGGCACTGAATCAGGCATATCAGAGTGATGGCTCAGATGCCATGCAGATCGCGGAGGGCATCACAGATGAGCTCGATCTCAATTCTCTGGCCAACTCAGTTCCTGAAACGGAAGATCTGCTGGAGCAGGAAGATGACGCCCCCATTATCCGCCTGATCAACGCCATCTTGTCTCAGGCGGTCAAGGCAGGTGCCTCAGATGTGCATGTGGAGACCTTCGAACGCGAGCTGGTGGTGCGTTTTCGGGTAGATGGTGTCTTGCGTGAGGTGGTGAAACCCAAGCGCACGCTGGCGCCTTTGCTGGTGAGTCGTATCAAGGTCATGGCGCGGCTGGATATCGCGGAAAAGCGGATTCCTCAGGATGGCCGGATATCGCTTCGTGTTGCGGGCAAGGAGGTGGATATCCGGGTCTCGACCATGCCCAGTGCCAATGGCGAGCGTATCGTCATGCGCTTGCTCGAAAAGCAGACCGGGCGTTTGCGCCTGGAGTCGCTGGGCATGACTGAGCGTGACCTCAACACGATTCGCAAGCTCATCAACCGGCCGCATGGCATTATTCTCGTGACGGGCCCCACCGGGTCTGGTAAAACCACGACGCTTTATTCGGCCATCAGTGAAATCAATGACAGATCCCGCAACATTCTCACCGTTGAGGATCCGATCGAGTACAACCTGCCCGGTATCGGTCAGACTCAGGTCAACACCAAAGTGGGCATGACGTTTGCCAAAGGCCTTCGGGCAATCCTGCGACAGGACCCGGATGTAGTGATGATTGGTGAAATCCGGGATCTCGAGACGGCCGAGATTGCCGTGCAGGCCAGTTTGACCGGCCACCTGGTGCTTTCGACTCTGCATACGAATACTGCTGTGGGTGCCGTCACGCGTATGGTGGACATGGGTATCGAGCCGTTTCTGATCTCGTCCAGTCTCATTGGCGTGTTGGCGCAGCGCCTGGTGCGGGTTTTGTGCTCGGAATGCAAGGAGCTCTATACACCTGACGCGGAAATGTGCGCCTTTTTGGGCGTGGATGCCGCGAACCCACCCAGGATCTACAAGGCAACCGGATGCGAGCATTGCAATCAGCTGGGGTATCGCGGCCGCATGGGCATTTACGAGATTATCGAAATCAACGACGAGATGCGCCAGCTCATTCACAAGCAGGCCGGCGAACTGGAACTTGAACAGGTGGCCCGCAAGTCCTCTCCGTCCATTCATGCCGACGGCGTGAAAAAGATCCTGCAGGGGCTGACATCGGTGGAAGAAGTACTGCGGGTTACACACAGGGATTGATATGCCGGCTTTTGACTATGTGGCCCTTGATCACCGAGGCAAGAAACGCAAGGGCGTTCTGGAAGCGGATTCCGCTCGCCAGGCACGCACACGCTTGCGTGAACAGGGATTGTCACCTGTTGAGGTGGAGCAGGCGAAGGAGAAGCAGTCCCGGACAGGATTCTCACTGGGGCGTCGCGGACTGTCAGCGACTGACCTTGCAATACTGACCCGGCAGCTTGCGACATTGGTTCAGTCCGGCATTCCGATCGAAGAGGCGCTGGGAGCACTGGCGCGCCAGTCGGACAAGGCACGCATCCGCTCCATGATGATGGCCGTGCGCGCAAAAGTGCTGGAAGGCTATCCTCTTGCAGACAGCCTGGGAGAATACCCCTCGGCCTTTCCGGAAATGTATCGGGCAACCGTGGCGGCGGGCGAACACTCCGGCCATCTGGATCTGGTGCTGAACAAGCTGGCCGATTACACCGAACAACGGCAGGCTGCGCGCAGTAAAATTCAGCTGGCAGCCATCTATCCCATCATTCTTTCGGTGGTGGCGATTGCCATTGTCGGTTTTCTGCTGGGATACGTGGTGCCGGATATCATCAAGGTTTTTGTTCAGCAAGGCCAGCCGCTGCCACCGCTCACGCAAGTCATCCTGGCGCTCAGCAACTGGGTCACCGATTACGGTCTGATTGCCCTGACTGTGCTGATAATTGCCCTGGTCGGTTTTCGGGTTGCGTTGCGCAATCCGGATTTCAGATTTCAGGTTCACCATCTTCTGTTGGTAGCACCCTTTATTGGCCGCTTTGTGCGGGGCACCAATACAGCGCGTTTTACCAGCACACTGGCCATTCTCAACAGCAGCGGTGTCCCCTTGGTCGACGCCATGAAGATTGCCGGTCAGGTGTTGAGCAATCTCTGCCTCCGGGAAGCCCTGGAGAGTGCGACTCAAAGTGTTCGGGAGGGCGGTGCGCTTCATACCGCACTCGAGCAGACGGGATACTTTCCACCGCTCATGTTGCACATGATCGCGAGTGGTGAAGCGTCCGGAGAGCTGGATCAGATGCTGGAGCGGACGGCACACGCTCAGGAAACAGAAATGCAGGCATTGATTGCCACACTGGTGGGGCTGTTCGAGCCACTCATGCTTCTGCTGATGGGGGGAGTGGTACTCATTATTGTTCTGGCCATCATGCTGCCCATTCTCAACATGAGCAACCTGGTGGGATAAGATTACAAATAACATTAGGAAAAGGTATTAACTCTATGAAAATCAAGCAGAGCGGTTTCACGCTGATTGAAATCATGGTGGTCATGGTCATACTCGGGCTGCTGATTGCGGCGGTTGCACCCAACATTCTGGGACGCGCAGATCAGGCCAAGATCACCGTGGCCAAGACGGACATCCGCAATCTTTCCAATGCGCTCGACATGTACAAGCTGGATAACTTCAGCTACCCCTCGACGGATCAGGGGCTTGAAGCGCTGGTAACCAAACCTTCGGGTTTTCCGGAACCCAAGAACTGGAATCCCGGCGGCTACATCAAGAGCCTGCCCAAGGATCCCTGGGGCAATCCCTACCAGTACCTCAATCCGGGTACGCACGGCCCTTATGACCTTTACACGCTGGGCGCGGATGGCAAGGAAGGCGGTGAAGGCGACGCGGCCGATATAGGCAACTGGAATCTTAACGACTGATGAAGGCCAAAAGCCTGCGTGGCTTCACGTTGATCGAGATCCTGGTGGTCCTGGTGATCGTGGGCCTGCTGGCCGGCGCTGTATCTCTGGTGGTGGGCGGCAATCGCGAAAGGCGGCTGCTGGCACAGGAGACAGAGCAGATGCTCAATCGCTTCAATCTGATGCGTGATGAAAGCGTCTTCGCCGGCAAGGTGTTTGGGTTTGCCCTGCAGGAAGGGCGGCGTTTCGAGTTCCGGGAGCTGGACGAGGAGGCACTGAACTGGCAACCGGTGAGCCTGTCAGGCATCGGCTCCGGTGAGTTCCCGGAATGGGCACAGATAGAACTGACCAACGATGAAGTGGCGTTCGTGCTGAAAAAGGAAAGTGGCAAGTCGGAGAAAGAGACGTTTCAGCCCCAGATCATCTTCACACCCGGAGGAGAGTATACGCCCTTTCAACTCAGTCTCAGTCTGCCTGCAACGGGCACGGAAGCGCCCTACACACTCACTCTGAAAGGCGACGGTTTCAGCGCGGTAGTCATGTCCAGCGGAGAAGAGCCGGATGCCTAGGTTGCAGGAAGACGGCTTCACGCTGATCGAGGTCATGGTCGCGCTGCTGATTTTCAGTCTTGTTGCGGCCACGGTCATGAAAAGCACCTCATCCGCCATTCAGCGCCAGGGCACTCTGGAGTCAAAAATGCTGGCTCAGTGGCTCGCAGCCAATGCCATCACGGACGCCCGGCTGCAGAAAACACTCCAGACCGGCCGGAAGACCGAACAGCAATCGATGGGTGGACGAAAGTGGAAGGTCGTACGCGAGGTTGTCGCGACCCCCAACCCGTTCATCAAGGAAATCCGTGTGACCGTGAGCACGGATGAAACAGGCCGTGAGCCGGAACAGGTGGCAGTCGTGACCGGCTATGCAGGAACCCACTGATGAGAGCACACGGATTTACGTTGCTGGAGGTACTGCTGGCTGTCGCAATCACGGCAATCATTGGGATGGGGGCCTACTATCTCTTTGATCAGGCAACGCGCGCCGAACAGGCCATGAAAGCACGCTCTGCACAATTCGAGGCGCTCCAGCGCACCGTCGCCTGGCTGGAAACTGATTTGTCACAAGCCGTGCCGCGGGTCGTTCGCGGTGAGTATGGCGAACCCCTGTACAGCATGAGCTCGCGCAACATTCTGTATACCGTCGAACTGACGCGTACCGGCTGGACCAATTATGCCGGGGGCAGAAGAAGCGAATTGCAGCGTGTAGCCTGGCAGTTCAAGGATGACACACTCTATCGAAAATACTGGCGGGTGCTCGATCGCGCTCAGGATACCTTGCCCAGAGAGCAGAAGCTTCTGGGGGGTGTTTCGGAGTTTGAAGTGCGCTTCATGGACGAGGAGGGCACGTGGCATGAAGACTGGCCCTCTCAGGCACTTCTTCAGTCCGCAGGAGACTCCGGAGAGGACGCCAGTATCCTGCCTCGAGCCGTGTCATTCACACTGGAAACAAAGGTTTTTGGCCGCATCACGCGCCTGATCGAAGTGCCGGCCGGACGGGTGCCCGAAGCCGCTCCCGCCACTTCGCCACCAGAAGGTGAGGGGGGCGAGGGGTGAAGCAAAAGCAAGGCGGGATGGCGCTGATACTGGTGCTCCTGATCACGGCACTGGTGACGATTGTGGCCGTCAGCATGGAGTCCAGAACAGCGCTGACAATCAAGCGCACGGGACATTATGCCTTTCGCGAACAGGCGCAGCATCTGGCCTATGCGGCCGAAAGCTATGCACGAGAGATCCTGTACGCGGACTGGGATCAGGACAAACGAGACAATGCTTTTGTGGATGCCCCGGACGAAACCTGGGCACAAGGCGCCATACGCATTCCGCTCACGACCTATGCAGGCCTTGAAGGCCAGATTGATGACATGCAGGGCCGGTTCAATATCAATTCACTCGTAAGTCGGAACGCACAGGGTGAATCAGTTGTGAATACTGTCGCACTCAATCAGTTCAGGCGTCTGCTGTCCTTGCTTGATATCTCCCCGGAACTCAATGCCGAGAAGTTTGTCGACTGGATGGATGCGGACGAGGAAATCTATCAGTTCAAGGGGGCAGAAGATGAAACCTACCTGCTCAAGGAGCCGCCCTATCGTGCGGCCAATGGACCGTTTAATGACCTTTCCGAACTCTGGCTCATTGACGGGATGACCGAAGAGGATTTCGACAAGCTGTCCAGGGTGCTGAGTGTTCTGCCGACAGCGACATTCTCCCTGAATGTCAATATGGCGCCACGTGAAGTATTGATGAGCCTCCATCCGGGTATCGATGCGGGAAAGGCCGATGCCCTCATCAAGGTCAGAAAGGACACGCCTTTCAAGGATGTCCAGTCCTTCCTCGCCGAAGATGCGTTGGCTGGTTTGGGGCTGGGGGAAAGCGGGCTGACCGTGCGTTCGAATTACTTTCGCCTGAGGGTCAAGGTGCACTTTGATGACCGGATTGTCAGACTTCAGTCGCTGATTTACCGGGATAGCAAAGGTAAGATGACAACTGTCCGGCGTGACTTCGGAAAACGGTTTACAATTGACAAGAGCACCGTCGAGGTGAACTGAGGCAGATTATGCTACTTGAACTGATTGTCCGGCCCGATGTTGACGGCCAACTGGAATGGTTGCTGGCATCATCGGATCTGACTGACATGGAGACCGGAAAAGGGACGACCGAAGCTCTGGAAACGCTGCTGCTTCAGTATGCGCAGGCAAGAATCCGGATGCATGTCCTGTTACCTGCCGAAAAAGTGCTGTCTCTGGCACCGCAGATACCCGCGCGACAAACGCGTTTGCTGGAGCGCATCATTCCGAACTCGGTAGAAGATGACCTGGCCGAGGACCTGGAGAACTGCCATTTCGCATGGGGCCGGCGTCTGGAAACTGGTGCGGTGCCGGTACGAGTGGTCTCCCGTGCGCAAATGGAAGCGTGCGTGGCGCTGGCCAGCCATCTCGGGGCCAGGCTCGTTGAGGTGGTCAGCGAGGCAGATGTTCTGCCCGCCGAGCCGGGGGAAGCGGTGTTGGCTGCCAGTGACAAGGCCTTGTACTTTCGTATCGACCGTTCAGGTCTGTGTGGCGTGATCCCGCTCAGTGCACTGTCAAGGCTGGAGCCGTATCTTGAGGGCCTCAAGGTCAGGCTCCTTCACCCCGAGGATGAGGATCCGTCCTTGCTGACGGCGCAGTTGGGGCAGATTTCACAGATAGACATTCATACCCAGGGCTATTCGGGTGAGTTGTTCGAGTGGCTGGCGCGCCATGTTCTTTCAGAGACACATTCCGCCATCAATCTTTGTCGGGGGGAGTTTGCTGTCAGCCAGGCCGAATCCAGCCGGATGCTGCAAATCTGGAAACCGGTAGCCGCCGTCCTGGTGGTCGGGTGGCTCCTGAGTGTCACGTTGAATGTGGCAGAAGGCTATTATTACCAGAAGCAGGCCGAACGCTATCTCACACAGCAAAAGAGTCTCTACCAATCATGGTTCCCGGGCGCCAGGATGCTCGCCAGCCCTCGCAAACAGCTTGAATCCAAACTGCGGCAGGCGATGTCAGGCCAGCAATCAGAAGGCTTCCTGCCTGTCCTGCAGGCGGCCGCCCAGCACATCGGTGGACGCGAGAAAGTACGCGTCAACAGTCTGCAATTCAGTGAAGAGCGAAATGAGCTCGCACTGGAAGTGACCGCACCCGCACTTGCAGACCTGGAGCAAATTCGTGATGGACTGGCCAGGGCGGGCTACCAGGTGGATATCGGGTCGGCCGTGCGTGAATCGGAAGGCGTGCGCAGCCGGCTCAAGATAAGGGGAGGTGCATGATGGCCACAAGCCTGTTTCAGGGCGTAAAACGCTATTGGGAAGGCCTGTCCGACCGGGATCAGAAAGCATTGACGGTATTGGGCGCTGCACTCCTGATCTTTCTTGCCTGGGCAGTTGTCTGGCGTCCGGCAGCTGAGTACGCGGCTGCCTCACGCACCGCCGCCGAGCAGGCGCGGGCAGATTATATCTGGATGAAGGAGCGGGAAGGCTGGGTGCGTCAACTGGCGCGTCAGCCTGCCGGACAAACGGGGAATCTGCTGTCGCGTGTCAATAGTCAGGCACGGCGACATGGCATTGAGCTCAAGCGTTTCGAGCCGCGAGGTGACAACCGCCTCAACGTATGGCTTGAGGCAATTGCTTTTGATAAGGTAGTGCTCTGGCTGGCAGATCTGACCCAAGCGGGCGTCGATGTGCGTCAGATAACAGTAGATCAGG
This sequence comes from Gammaproteobacteria bacterium, assembly GCA_003695085.1. Lineage (GTDB taxonomy): Bacteria > Pseudomonadota > Gammaproteobacteria > Pseudomonadales > Oleiphilaceae > Thermohahella. The sequence goes on along the minus strand of RFIV01000337.1, from coordinate 8,325 downwards.
CCGGACAACCCGGGCAAGTGAACGTCCGGTTGTCGCTCGAAGGCTGACCGGCATTCATAACGACAAAACCAAGGAATGTGCCATGCCTACCGCCACTGAAACTCAGCATGAAACCCAGCTCGTTCGACTGGACAAATCCGCATTGGTCGAAGCCAAGACCATTCTTTTTCACGCCTATCGGGATGAGCCCACCTTTCAGTTCCTGTTTGATCGTCACCGGCCCGGTTACGAACAGCGAATTCGTGCCACACTGAGGGAAGGTCTGGAACTGCATTTCGCCTCCGGCCAGGATGCGCTTGGGGTACTGGTTGACGGAAAACTGGCAGCCGTTGCGTTTATTTCTACTGAAGACGCCCGGTCAGGTTTGAGCCAGCAGTTCAACTGGCGCATCCGCATGATACTGACAGCAGGCCTCGCGTGCACGCGTCGCTACATGGATTATCACGAGCAGATTCTCAAGCTTTTGCCAGAAGGAATGTGCCATTACCTGCCCTTCATTGGTGTAGACCCGGCCTACCAGCGTCATGGGCTGGGGCGTACCTTGATGGAAGCTGTGGAGCAGATCTGCCGGGAGAGCCCGGTGTCTTCGGGTATTGCCCTGGATACCGGCAACTCGCGCTACATTCGTTTTTACACGTCTTTGGGTTACAAGCCCTGCGGGGAGATTGAGCTTGGCCCCGTCAAAGAAGTGGTTCTGTTCAAGAGCATGGTATCTGAATGAAGTTCGATTACGACTTGCTTGTAGTAGGTGGGGGCTCCGGCGGGGTCCGGGCGGCGCGTGTTGCCGCCTCTCTGGGTGCCCGCGTGGCAATTGTTGAAGGCCGCTTCTGGGGCGGCACCTGTGTCAACGTCGGCTGTGTACCAAAGAAACTGTACGTCTACGGTTCACACTATGCCCAGTCCTTTCGGGAAGCTGAAGGCTTTGGGTGGTCCGTCAGTGATGTCTCACATGAATGGTCGCTTCTCAAGCAGCGAAAGGATGCTGAAATCAGCCGATTGAATGGCATCTACAGCCGGCTGTTGGAGAACAGTGGCGTTGAGTGCTACCAGGGGTATGCGCGCTTTGAGGACCCTCATGCACTTGAAGTCGATGGAAAAGTCCTCTCTGCCCGGTATATCCTCATTGCCACCGGAAGTACGCCCGTGTTTCCGGATATCCCCGGCAAAGAATACCTGCAAAGCTCAGACAGGCTGTTTGAACTCGAACGCAAGCCCGATAGCGCCGTGATTTGGGGGGGAGGGTATATTGCCGTTGAATTCGCAGGCATCCTGGCTGGCCTGGGTATACAGACGACTCTGGTCTACAGGGGCCCCCAGGTTCTGAAACGGTTTGATCCGGACGTCAGTGCCCTGGTGCAGAAACAGCTGGCAGAAAAGGGTGTTGTGCTTAAGTTGGAGGATGACATTTCAAATGTCGTCAGAGCGGATTCAGGGCAGCACCACGTCACCTTGCAATCGGGTGAGGTGCTTCAGGTCGACGAAGTCTTCTGCGCAACCGGACGTCGTCCGCATACGGATCGCCTCAATCTTGAAGCGGTAGGGGTAGACACCGGCAAGCGTGGAGAAATTCATGTAAATGAGCATTATGCCACCTCTCAGCCCCACATTTATGCGGTAGGCGATGTGATTGATCGTGTGCAGCTGACACCTGTGGCCCTCGCAGAAGGTATGTATGTGGCCCACCGCTTGTTTGGCGGGCAACCACGAGCGGTCCCTTACCAGCTGATTCCTACGGCTGTATTTACGCAACCGGCGATTGGCACAGTGGGGCTGACGGAACCCGAAGCCCGAGAGCAGGGGTACGACATTGATATCTACCGGGCAACGTTCAAACCTCTGAAGCATACATTGAGCGGCCTGGAGGAGCGGACGCTGGTCAAGCTGATTGTTGACCGCACAACCGACAAGGTTCTCGGAGCTCACATGGTCGGCGATGAAGCCGCGGACGTGATTCAGGGGATCACGATTGCCATGACAGCCGGGGCGACGAAGGCGGACTTTGATCGTACCATCGGCATTCACCCGAGTAGCGCAGAAGAGTTCGTTACCCTGCGCGAGCCGGTGAGCTAGCCGGCCGAGGCTTTTTCGTCTTCGTCAGACGGAGCGCTGAACGCGAGCCATTTGGACAAAACAGCTGCCAGCTGCTCCGTGCGCACCGGTTTTTCAATGAAATCATCCATGCCTGCCTCCAGGCAGGCTTCTTCCGCGCCTTCTATCGCATTGGCAGTCAAGGCGACGATGGGGGTGTGCCTGGATTTGCTTCGGCTCTCGCTCAGACGAATTTCACGCGTTGCCTGAAACCCATCCATGACCGGCATCTGGCAATCCATGAGAATGAGGTCAAACGGCTCCTTGTTGCAAAGATCCAACGCTTCCTGACCGTCATAACAGGCCCGGGTCTCTACGCCGAGCTTTTTGAGGATGCCGAGTGTGACTTTCTGATTGACCAGATTATCTTCGACCACCAGCACCCGCCCCTTGAATCGGGGGGTATGGTCTGATGACCCCGCCGGACTTGCAGCACAGGGTGCGGCAAGTTGAAGCGGCAGAACCACTTGATAAATCATGCCGCTCCCGTCAGGCGCAGCCAGCATGTCCAAACGCCCCTTCATGAGATAAGCCAGTCCAGCCACGAGGACCAGACTGATGCTTACGCTACCGGACGAAAGCGCCTCGAGAAGAAAAGCCGTATCTCTGGAAGAGTGGCTCCACGTATCCAGAAATGCTTCGGATAACACCGGGCTGCCATCCTGCACCTCAAGCACAAAAGTAATCCTCTGGGCCGATTGGGTGAGACTTTGCGTGCGTATCCTGATCGCGCCCGAACTTGTAGATTTTACTGCGTACGCCAGCAGGCTGCCGGTGAGCTGGCGCAAGCGTACGGGGTCGGCCAATACCCGTGTGGAATCCGGCCCGGGCGCATGGCTGATCACCATCTCCAATCCTTTTTCCTGTGCAGAGGCCTGATAGGCGCGCGCCACCTCTTCTACAACGGCGGTAACTTGAGTCGGTACGGTGTCCAGGCTGATCTTGCCACGATCCATCAGAGAAATGTTCAGTAGCTCATTGATTTGGATGAGCAGATGCTCTGCCGACTGAATGGCCGTGCGGATATAGTCCTTTTGCGTGTCATCCAGTGAAGTCTCGGACAACAGCTCCAGCATTCCAATCACACCGTTAAGTGGCGTTTTCAGCTCGTGGCTCATCAATGTAAGGAATTCACCCTTGGCGGCACTGGCGCGTTCTGCCCGCTCACGGGCCGACTGCAACTCCCGCAGTTGTCGGGTGAGCGCCTGATCCTTGGACGCGAGCGTTTGCGAAAGGGTGTTCGTGGCGCGAACAAGGTCTTCCAGTTGCCCTGTTGTCTGTCGTTCGTCAATGGTGCTGCCGTACCGCCCCGACTCCAGGTTGAGCAGCGCTGAATAGACTGACTCCAGAGGTACGGCGATGCTGTTGACCAGGGCTCTGACCAGGATCAGCGCAATCAACAGCATGACCAGGGCAATTGAAAGACCGCTATAGATGATCCGGCTGCGCTTTTCAGCCAGCGTGTGGGCGCCAAGAGTCAACCGTATTTCACCGACAAGGCGATTATCAGCCAATGCCGGTTCAGTCCCGCCAGACAGCCCCGAAAAGTCCGTGAACGGGTCTGACTGGAGACTGACCTCGGCCTGATAAATCGGCGTTACCACTTCGAGATCGGCCGGGTCGGGCGAGGCAACCCTGCCGCTGCGTGCCAGGGTTTGGCCGCTTTCATTCAAAATTTCAGCCGATACAACCCAGTCATAGCGATCAGTTCGGCTCAGCAGGCGTTGAAGTGCCTCACTGTTGCCCGTCAGGACATCATATTCGGCTGCAGTCGCCAATTGGGCGGCCAGCAACTCGCCTTTGCTCAGAAGATCTTGCTGAGCATCCTGCAGTCGCACAGTGGTGAAGAAATAGAGCAGGGCCACCAGCAACAGGCCAGAAGGCAATAAACCCAGCGTCAGTGCACGTGCCTGAATGGAAGGCGAACGCAAAAAACTCATGGCTGGCTCTCCATGCGCTCGAGCTCGTGGCGAAGCACCTCGTCATCAGGCGGGTTCAGAGACATCGAGCGTGCGACCCGACGGTTGACAGCCACTGAAAAGTAACGGGAATAGCCAGCCTTGGGCCAGTATCCATGTTGGTCATGAAATTCCAGCGCTTCTATGACCTCTCTGGAAAAATCTCCGATACTGGAAAACGTGGTCGCCAGACTTCCCGCACGCACAAAAGCCAGTGAGGGGCCAAATACGGGCCGGTTGAGTCGATAGGCCGAGAGCAGGATAAGCTTTGTCTGCTGCCGGTTGTACAGGGACGGATCGGCGGTGGCCAGCAGTGCATCGTTTTGCCTCAGGGCACGGACCAGCAGCCTGGGGAGCGCTTCAGCATCGGAAACCAGGTAGCTGTTGACCTTGAGTGGACCTTCCGGGGGTTCCGTTTTCGCATTCATGCTGTTCAGCATGGCGACCGACCGTGCCTGAGGCATCAGGATGGATATCAGGTTCAGCTGGCGTCTGGGAGGGGACTCCAGATAGATGGCACTGTACTGCCGGGAGGACAGGCTGAATGCTTTGCTTTGTTCGCGGTATTGATCCTGCCGGATGAACATGGCCAGTACCGGCGCATCCTCAAGACGCGTTGCGGCCGCCTGCAGTGCCTCCACGCCCAGCGTGATCACCCGGGCCCCCTTGAGCATGTCCGGCTGGCTTTCGAGGGACAGTACCTCGTCCTGATTGACGAGGACAAAATCGTACCGCGCACCGCCCAGCTCGGCGAGAAACTGTCTCAGCTCATGGGAAACCGGTGAAAAAGGGGGCGCCACCAGCAACACAGTTTCGCGGCTGAGAGCAGGGCTGGCGAGGGCTGTAAGCCAACCGACCAGCAGAAGGGCGCGGCCAATCTGTTTTACCAATCCAGTGCAACTCCCACAAAGTAATGGGTGGTGTCCTTGTAGCGATTGTCCCTGTACATGATAGTATCGCCTGACAAATAGTGCTCTATTTTGCCGCTGACGGCCACACTGCTGCCGCCGGAAAGCGGTTGCTTCCAGCTGACGATCACGTCACCGCGGCGATAATCCTGAACGCCAATGGTTTCGGCGAGGTAGTAGACCAGTGTCGTGTCCAGGCGGTCGGACCATGTTCGTGTCCAACCCAGGCTGCCACTATGCTGGGCTGTCAGCCGGCTCTCGATGGCGAACAGGCGCTCAACGGGGAAGCCGGTATAATTTGGCAGGAAGACTTTCTGCCCGGTGTACTCTTCATCCTGATCCAGGTACGCGTATGTCAGCCGCAATGTATCGAACCGGTTTGCCCGCCATGTGCTTTCGACTTCTACACCGGTCTGCTCAAGAGAGAGATTGTTTTCAGGCTCGAACGAAAAATAGGACAGCGGCGCACTGATCAGATCCCACAGGTTGTCCCGGAACACCTTTACATCGAGCTCGATACCCTTGTGTGGCAGGTTGAGGTAGTACCCGATTTCACGCGCGACAATCTGTTCATTATCCAGACCACCAGGTGAGCGGACCAGAAAGGTACGGGCTTCCGACGCGCCATTAAGCGGAGGATCCAGGTCGGTCACCCGAAAAGACCAGGACGCCGACTGCTCGTAGGTGTCCGGCGTTCGAATGGCGTGAGAAATCACGGCTCTCAACGTGGAGTAGGGGCCAATCCGGTAGTGCAGGGCGGCGCGAGGTGAAAAATTGAATCCGTTCGATTGGTCGTCTTCAGCCATGCCGCCAAAATGGATCAGCCAGTCCCGCGTCGGACGATATTCCTGGCTGAAAAATGCAGAGATCACCTCGTTACCGCCGGCCCCACCAAAGTAGGTGTCGCTGTAGAAGGTATCCTTGCGATAGCTGAGTCCCGAGACCAGGCGCCACTGAGGATTGGGCGTCCAGGTGGACTGAACTTCAAATTCATTTCGTCGCTCACGAATGGACAGCGTGGTATTGCCGCAGACTTCAGGAACCGGTGGGCTCACCATCTCATTAATGACTTGCAGGGCCAGCATGTCTTCAGCAGCGGTACCAATGCCGGGCGAGCCACCACCTGAAATGGTTGCAGCCAGATTACCAAGAAAAGTGGCATCAGCCCGTACAAGGATACTGCCATACTGCTGATTGGAGGCGTAAAGCTGGCTCAGCGTATCGCTGAAGATGACGGGATGGACGCACGCACGAAACGGTTGCTCCCGGTTTCGTTTCTGTGTGTAGGCGAGAATCTGAACGGTATGTGTAGGTGAGAGGTCTGCTTCATACCGCGCGGAGACATAGTTGTCACGGGCTCGAATATTCGGATCGGTCACTTGCCCATCGCCCTCGTCACGCTGGACATTCTGGTCTCCGTTCAGGAATCCGGCATCCAGGTACCAGCGCTGAGTAGCAGATCCGGGGACGTAGATCGACAGGTTTGCGCCCTGAAGATCATAGGCATCGTTGAAAGGGGTTGTGCCATCTCGCCTGAAATCGAAACCCTCTTCGTTCTTGTCGTGCACGGATACACGATATTGAACCCGGTTGCTCGCATCTCCCCAACGGGCATATCGTTTCCGTTCACCAATATCACCTTCCTTCCAGACCAGTCGGGCGCCGTCACTATCGGAGGGGTGATGTGTAATTATATTGATCACGCCGAGAAACGAATTGGCACCGTAGGCGGCGGTATTCGGGCCGCGGGTGACTTCGATTCGGGCGATGTCCTCCAGTGCCACCGGAATGTTAAGCCAGTCAACACTGGCAAGATTGGGATTGTAAACCGATCGCCCATCAACTCTGACCTGGAGGCGGCGCTGCTCATTGGCGTTGGTGCCGTGATAGGACACAGAAGGCACATTGGAGCCGACATAACCCACGGTCATACCGGGGACCAGCCGGAACACATCATGCAGGTTCCGGATGCCGTATCGCTGAATGTCCTCTGCGGTGATGACAGTCACACTGGCGGGTACTTCAGATCGGGGTTGTCGCAGCCGTGCCGGGGTCAGAACGGCGGGAATGTCGCCGAAATACCATTCATCCGTGTCTTCAAAACTGGCTGCTGCACTGAGCAACCAGTCATCGACCAGTGCATCTGCTCGAACGGCAGGGATCGCGGAAAGCGCCAGTACACTGGCCAGCGCGCATCTGAATGTCGTGGGTGAGGCGGTGAAAATCGGGTTGGCAGTCATGTCGGACCCGTCTATGTTTCATTATTAGGCATTATGTAAACTATTGTATAGCTTGAATGGGCTGTTGTCGCCATGCGGGCCCTCACGTATAGAGGGATTTTGGGGAATGCTGGACTTGATACGCAATGCGCCCTGGGTGAGCCTGACCGGCCTGTACACGGGCCATGTCTGGGCCATCCATGGCCTGACGCCGAAAGGTGCGACAACCTGGCTGGGCCGGTGTGTTCGCTGGGGATTGATGCCGGCTGAACAGATGATGGAGGCTTTTTACGGCGTGTCGCTTGAAAAGCTTCTCGTGGGTAGGCACCAATGCATGGATCGTTTTGCCCGAAGCTGGGCTGAGACACATCGGCACCTGAATGCCGGGTTTCTGGAGCTGCCTTGTGGCCTTGCAAGTCGCGCCCGGCGTATGGCCATGGAATTCACGGACCCTACAATGCGGTGGATGGAGGGTGACCTGCCGCACGTCATGAGAGCTCGGCTTGAAATTCTGGGCAAGCATGATCGCGTAGAGTCCCTGGCGTGCAATGCATTGCGTTGGCATGGGACCGAGAGCCTTGAAGTCGTGGCCAAGAAGCTGCGGGGATGCGAGGCTGTGTGTGTGAGCATGGAGGGGCTTCTCAATTACTTCGATTGCGAAGGAATCCGGACGTTACTGACCGGGCAAGCTCGGCTTTTCAAGAATGGATCTCTCACATTGTTTGCAGATGTATGGCCGGATTCCGACAGTCATCCTTTGGGCAGAAGTCGTCAGATTCCGGCCCGGGTTTTAAGTCGTGTTACCCATAGCAAGGCAGGCCTGCGCGGACGAAGTGTGGGCGAGATTGCGGGCTGGTTTCTGGATGCGGGTTTTGATCGTGCTAGCGTACATGACCTTGACGGGCAACCACTGGAAGATCTCGGCCAGACCCGTTTGCCGCCGTGTGTCATTGTGAAGGCTGAAAAACACAGTTGCTCAATGGCAACGTGAGCGTGGCAGCTGAGGGGCATCCGGACGGAGAGGTTTCAGCTTTTGGAGAGAATGGCACCTCATAGAGCGATCAGAACCAGATAGAAATGCGCATAATATATATTATGTTAAATATGGGGTGTAAGTGGAAAGGCAGAGAAGTCTGTGAGGCACATCAAGAG
>RFIV01000336.1 GCA_003695085.1 Gammaproteobacteria bacterium | reverse complement strand
TCACGTCACCCTGGATGCCGGTACCGGCTGTGTGCACACCGCGCCGGGCCACGGTCAGGAAGATTTCGAAGTGGGACGACGCTACGATCTGGACGTCCTCTGCCCGGTAGACAGCCGCGGGGTGTTCACGTCTGAAGCCCCCGGGTTCGAGGGTAAGCATGTGCACAAGGTGGACGACGAGATCATCGCTCTGCTGCAGGAGAAGGGCACGCTGGTGCACCACGGCAAGATCACGCACAGCTATCCCCACTGTTGGCGCACCAAGACGCCACTGATCTTCCGCGCTACCAGCCAGTGGTTCATCAGCATGGATGCCAATGGTCTGCGCGATAGTGCGCTCAAGGCGATACCGCAGGTACAGTGGGTGCCAGACTGGGGTCAGGCCCGCATCGAAAAGATGATCGAAGGGCGTCCGGACTGGTGTATTTCCCGCCAGCGTCACTGGGGCGTGCCCATCACCCTGTTTGTGCACCGCGAGACCGGCGAATTGCATCCGCGCATGGTGGAGCTGATGGAGCGGATTGCCCAGCGTATCGAGCAGGACTCCATCGACGCCTGGTACGACCTGGATCCGGCCGAGCTGCTGGGCGACGAGGCGGCTGACTACGAGAAGGTCACCGATATTCTCGACGTCTGGTTTGACTCCGGCGTAACCCATTTTGCCGTGTGCCAACGGCGCGACGAGCTGACCCGCCCGGCCGATCTCTATCTGGAAGGTTCCGATCAGCACCGCGGCTGGTTCCAGTCCTCGCTGCTCACCTCACTTGCCATGGACGGGCAGGCGCCCTATCGGCAGGTGCTCACTCACGGCTTTACCGTGGATGCACAGGGCCGCAAGATGTCCAAGTCGCTGGGCAATGTGGTGGCGCCGCAGGAAATCATGAACAAGTACGGCGCCGACATCCTGCGCCTGTGGATCGCCGGGGCGGACTACCGTTATGAGATGAGCGTCTCTGACGAGATCATCAAGCGCACGGCGGACGCCTACCGGCGCATCCGCTTTACCGCCCGCTTCATGCTGGCGAACCTGAACGGCTTCGAGCCGTGTGAACACGCGCTGCCGTTCGGGCAGCTGCTGCCGCTGGATCAGTGGCTGATCGACCGCGCCCACACATTGCAGCAGCAGATCGTTGCGGCCTATGACGCCTACAATTTCCACCGCATCAGCCAGCTGGTGCACCACTTCTGCTCGGAGGACCTGGGCGCCTTCTATCTGGATATCATCAAGGACCGCCAGTACACCACTAAGCCCGACTCGCAGGCACGGCGGTCGGCGCAGACCGCCCTGTATCACACCCTGGAAGCGCTGGTGCGCTGGATTGCGCCGATTCTGAGCTTTACTGCCGAAGAGATCTGGGCGCACATGCCCGGCGCGCGCAGCGACACCGTGTTTACCGAAGAGTGGTACGACGGCCTGCAGGCCATGGATGCCGAGCAACCCATGAATGCGGATTACTGGAATCGCATTCTCGCGGTGCGCAAGGCGCTCAACAAGCAGATCGAAGCCCTGCGCAACGAGAAAGTCATCAAGGGTTCGCTCACCGCCGAAGTGGACTTCTACGCCGAGGGAGGTGTGCTGGCGGACCTGCAGGCGCTGGAGGACGAACTGCGCTTTGTCATGATTACTTCCGATGCCCGCGTGCATCCGGCGACCGAACGCCCGGCCGAGGCGGTGGACACCGAGGTGGACGGGCTGTGGCTGGTGGTGCGGCCCACGGACAAGCCCAAGTGCGTGCGCTGCTGGCACCATCGCGAGGATGTGGGTGCGAACCCCGAGTATCCCGATCTGTGCAGCCGCTGTGTAGACAACGTGGCGGGCGAAGGCGAGGTGCGCCGCTTTGCGTGACAGCGCATTGAAATTCTTCTGGCTGGGACTGGCGGTGTTGCTGCTGGACTTGGCCAGCAAGTGGGCGGCCAATACATGGCTGACCCTGCATGAACTGTTGCCGGTGTTGCCGCACTTCAATCTTACCCTCAACTACAACACCGGCGCCGCCTTCAGCTTTCTGGCCGATGCCGGTGGCTGGCAGCGCTGGGGCTTTACCGTGTTGGCGGTGGTGATGGTGGCGGGGCTGCTGTGGTGGCTGCGCCGCCTGCCGCCGCGGCTTACCTGCGAAAGCGCCGGCCTGTGGCTGGTGATCGGCGGTGCCTTGGGCAATCTGGTGGAGCGTATCTACGACGGGCGCGTGACCGACTTTTTCGACTTCTACTGGGGCGACTGGCACTACGCCACCTTCAACGTGGCCGATGTGGGCATCAGTGTGGGCGCCTTCTGTCTGATCGTGCATGAGTTCTGGGGCCGCAAGCGGCAGGAGGCTGGCCAGTGAACACGCAGACCTGTGATGTGCTGATTATTGGCGGCGGCATCAGCGGGCTGATGAGCGCCTGGTTCCTGCAGCAGGCCGGGCGGCAGGTGACCCTGATCGAACGCCACGTATGCGGCCGCGAAGCCTCCTGGGCCGGCGGCGGCATTCTCTCGCCCATGTACCCGTGGCGCTATCCCGATGCCGTCAATGTGCTGGCGCAACACAGCCAGCCGCAGTTTGAGCCGCTGGCGGCTGAGCTGGCAGAACTGACCGGCATCGATCCGGAGTATTTCCCCACCGGCATGCTCATGCTCGACAGCGAGCAGTGGGAAATGGCGCAGGCGTGGTGCGAACGCTGGGGTTATGCGCTGGAAGTGCTGGACGACCGCGCGTTGAGCGTGTTCGAACCGCGCCTGCACACGGCGCGCAAGTTGGGGCTGTGGATGCCGGAGATCGCTTCCATCCGCAATCCGCGGCTGGTGAAGGCCCTTGCCAAGGCGGTGCGTCTGAAGGGCGTGACCGTGCGCGAGCACACGCCCACCGAAGCGATCGACCTGTCTGCGGAGCGGGTGCGCGTGCGCACGCCGCAGGGCTGGCTGGCGGCCGAGGATGTGGTGGTGACGGCGGGCGCATGGAGTGCGCAGCTGGTGCCGGAGCTGCCCATTGCGCCGGTGCGCGGGCAGATTGTGGCCATCGACGCCCCGGCAGGCTTTCTGCACCATATGGTGATGGAGCAGGATCGCTATCTGATTCCACGCAAGGATGGTTTGATTCTGGTGGGCAGTACGGTGGAAGAGGCCGGCTTTGACAAGACCACCGACGCAGCGGCACGGGCCGCCCTGCTTGAGTTCGCTTATGGACGTTATCCCGAGCTGGAAATGTTCGAGGTAGCGCACCACTGGGCGGGGCTGCGTCCGGGCAATCCGGACAGTGTGCCCTATATCGGCGCACAT
>RFIV01000046.1 GCA_003695085.1 Gammaproteobacteria bacterium | reverse complement strand
ACGGAGCCGGATGAATAGACATAGAGTGCCAGCCCCCGGGCATGCCAGGTGCGCAGCATGCGTTCGGCATCCGGATACACATGGCCGTGGTAGTCACCTTCGGTGTAGCCTTTCTTCCAGATCATGCCCTGCAGGGTCTTGAGCGGGGTGGCCTTGCGGTCTTCCCGAATCCAGCCGAGCAGGGTTTCGATCAAGCCTTCCACATCCTCCGGTGACTGGCCGGTTTCGTCCGCGACGGCCTGGAGCTGCTCTCGTACCGCCTCGTCCCGGGCATGCTGGCGCACGAAATCCGGCAGGTGTTTCGCGGCATAGGGAAAGAGCACCTCATGCACGAACGATATCGAGCTGGTGGTGCCCTCGATATCCGTCACAATTGCGCGGATCTCACTCACGCGGACAGGTCCTCGTAACGGGGAAAACGATCGGCAATGGCGTCACCGGTGAAGTCCGCCACCCAGCCCTCGGGGTTGGAGAACAGGCGAATGCAGGTAAACCGCGGCGCGGGCCCCATGTCGAACCAGTGTTTCGTGCCATCTGGCACGCTGATCAGATCGCCGCGCGTGCAGTGCACCACGTACACCTCATCTTCCAGGTGCAGATAGAAGAGGCCATCGCCGTCCACAAAGAACCGGACCTCATCTTCCACATGGCGGTGTTCCGAGAGGAATTTCTGGCGAAAAGCGTCCTTGTCCGGGTGATCCGGCGTCAGGCTGACCACATCTGCCGTGGTAAAGCCGCATTCGTCTTTCAGGCGCTGAACATCATTGGCGTAGGCCCCCAGTACCTGCTCCTGAGATGCGCCGGCAGGCAGATCCTGTGTAGCCCACTGTTCGAAGCGGACACCCTTGTCACTCAGCGTACGGGCAATATCCGCGGCGGTTTCCAGTGTCTGAACCGGGGCATCCGGTTGGGTTTCTTTGAAGATGCGCAGCGTTGTCATCGTTCCATCCTGATTCGTTCAAGTTCGCAGTTTACCAGAAATTCGAGCGCTTCCACGTGGCGCAGGCAGGTGGCCATGTCCTTCGCCCAAGTATAGAGGCCGTGGCCGCGGATGAAGTAGGCGGGCACGTCGGGGTGAGCGGCCAGCCAGTCACGGCTTTCTGCCGCCAGCTCAGGTATGTCCTGGGTGTTGTCGAAGATGCGTACCGGCACGGCGGCTTCGTGGGTCGTCTGCCCGGTGAGCGCCTTCTGCAGTTCGTAGCCTTCAAAGACCACGGCATCCTGCCCTTTCAGGTGCATGGTCAGCACCGTGACGCCCAAGGAGTGTGTATGCAGGACGGCACCGGTTTCGGGAAACAGCCGATACAGCTCGGTATGCAGCAGGGTTTCGGCAGACGGTCGCGTCTGGCATTGCACGGGCCGCCCGTCCAGATCCACCACCATGATGTCCCCGGCACTCAACTGCCCCTTGTGCCGACCGCTGACGGTGATGGCAATGTGCGATTCATCAATACGCGCCGAATAATTACTGCTGGTTGCCGTGGACCAGCCCTGGGCATACAGAAAGCGTCCGGCATCGATCAATGCCTGCGCCTGTTGGGCATAGGTGGTGATATCGAACATGCTGTCCCCCGGGAAAAACTGGCCGAAAATTATACCCGCGCCCACCGGATGAGGCAGCAATTTTTTGCGATAGAACACATTTTTCAGGCCGATTGAACCGGCTCAGTCATGCCCTTTCTCATGCCACACGCTTGTATAGTGATCCGCCAGCGCCTTGGGCCGGCCTTCCATCACCAGCTGCTGAATGCGCTGCCTCAGCCATGCCTTCAGCTTGCCCGAATTGCAGGGGCTGGCCCGCGACACGGTGAAGTAAAGGCCCTCGGCGTTGATAGGATTGGGAAGGGGTTCCACATCATGTTCCCAGCCAAGCGTTTCCAGCAATATGTTGCCCTGAAACAGCTCGAATACCACATAGTCGACCCGGCTTTGCCTGAGCATGCCGAATGCCTGCTCCACGGAACTGACGCCTTCCAGCCTCAGGTGGTTTTTAGCGTAGCTGTCGAACTCCTGGCCAAAACTGTTGTTGAGCAGTGTAGCGCCGCGATAGGGAACCAGGTCCGACCAGGTATTGAAGGGGAAATACACGCCCTTGCGGACGAATACGACGTTCGGCAAATCCACAATCTGGGGGTGGATATAGTCCATCCAGGTCTGGCGCTCATCGGTGATGAAAGCACCAGCGATCATGTCAGCTCGCCCCAGGCGGGTTTCAGCTTGCGCACGCGCCCAGGTTGGCACGGCCTTGAAAACCGGCTCCCACTCCGAGCCGGCCAGTGCTTCTCGCAGCAGCTGTGCGGCGGCTCCGTCGAGCGTGCCATCCTTCCGTGACCAGAGCCAGGGCGGGTACTCGGGATTACCTGTCACCACCAGAGTCCGGCAGCCGCTGTCGGCCCCTGGTGCAGGCTCCTGAGCTGACACGATCGCGCTGGCCAGCAGCAGGGCAAGCAGGACGCTCAAACATCCTGAAATCCGGAACACTAGTTGTTGGACGTTCACCTGAACCTCCTTGCGCAGAGGGCGTTATCCTGCCTATCAGCTATAGCACAGCTGAGCCAGCTTTTCCGCGAAATCTTCATCCTGCATCATCTTGAGGTCCCCAGCTGTAGCCCAGCGTAAGCGTTGTTACGGGCTGGTCGTCGTCCCCTCCCACCGTGATACTGTGAGAAAGGTCCAGATTCCAGTGGACTCCCCAGTAGAATGTCATGCCAGCGAGCACATAGCCGGTATCGGGTGTGGAGACAAATGCGCTTTGCGCCCGGCCGGACCATACCGACCGCAGCGAGAGCCGGCGCAGGCCCACCGTTTCACCCTCGGCCTGTTCACTGAGGCCAATTGACCAGCCCCCTCCCACGTAGGGTGAAAGGGCCCACGCCTCACCATACCACCAGGTCCCGCCGGTCACATCCAGGTCCAGCGTCCAGTCCTCAAATTGTGCCGTTTCACGACCCGCCTGAAGTACAATCCGCCCCAGGGTGGGATGGTTGCGCCAGACTGCGCCGGTACGCTGACTGTCCGACTCGGTCCTCGCCAGCGATATGCCGACGTCTGCAAAGTGATCGCCCTTTTCCCAGAATCCTGACAGTGCTACCCGTACACTGTGCTCATCGCGAGACTGATCAAGCTGCGCGACCGTCTGCCCCGATTGCAAGGTCCGGCTATTGGCCTCGGTCAGCCCGCTCGCGGACACCGACATTGACCATTTTCCAGGTGAATAGACCAGTGACAGGCGCCACTCGTCCGTGTCGCTGTCGTTCGTGGCCAGCGAGCCGGACAATGACCAGTCATTTGTCAGATCCAGCCCGACGCCCCCTCCAATGCCATTCTGTTCCAGTGGCGGGAAGGGGGCGGCATCGTCCAGTTCATCTGCCCTACTGGCCTGAATCCAGAGTTCGTGCGCGCCCACGGGGCAGGCCAGACAGACACTGACCACCAGGACAGACCACTTGTGTATAACAGGGTTCACGGCGCCTCCCGAAAGTATTGGGACCGGATTGACCGGCCCGCGCACATTATAGGCCATTCGCAAACGGCGCAAATCGGCACATGCGACTTTGCGGAATCTACGCACAAGATTCGGGTGGTGACCCGGCAGGCGCCTCGTTATAGTGAACCACCTGCACGAGACCGATCAGGGAGATCTGCTGTGACTGCACCTGCCTTTGCTCAACTCATCCTGCTCGCCGCCATCTGGGGTGCATCATTCCTGTTCATGCGCATCAGTGCCCCGGTGCTGGATGCCGCCTGGCTTGCGGATCTCCGGGTAGGCTTCGCGGCGATTTTCCTGATGGGAGTGGCCCTGTGGCTGAAACGCCCTTTGCGGCTGCGGGCACACTGGAAGCACTACGCCATCCTGGGTGTCATCAACTCGGCCTTGCCCTTTCTGCTCTACAACTACGCCGCACAAACCCTTTCTGCCTCGGTTCTGAGCATCGTGAATGCTCTGGCACCTATCTGGGGGGCACTGGTGGTGGCCATCTGGACGCGCCAGGCCATCACACCCAGAGCGGCACTGGGCATGCTTGTGGGCGTCGTCGGCGTGGTGGTGCTGGTCGGGCTGACCGATCTGCCGGAGGGGCATCAAGGGCTCTGGGCGTTGGCGGCAGCCATCGCCGCACCCCTATGCTATGGAATTGCCTCCTGCTACGCTCGACAGGCGCCACAGGTCTCCGCCTTCAACAACGCCCATGGGAGCATGTGGCTGGCCACCCTGGCACTCATGCCCCTTCTGCCCCTCAACCCGCCGTCCACCCTGCCCTCGACCGAGGTAATGGGTGCCATACTTGCGCTGGGGGTGTTGTGCAGTGGTGTGGCCTATCTGATGTATTTCCGGCTCATTGCCATTGCCGGGCCGGCTTCCGCTCTGACGGTCACGTTCCTGATTCCGCTTTTCGGGATGCTCTGGGGCCACACGTTTCTGGATGAGCCTGTCGGCTGGCACACGGTCGCCGGGGGCATACTGGTCATATGCGGCACCATGCTGGTGACGGGGTTCTCACCCTCAGCCCTGTTCGGCCGCAAGCGGACTCAGGTCGCCACCGATCGCGCCTGAGTCGGATGCGGAGATTCGGAAACTACTTCTGACCCAGTACTCGCCGACCCGGCAGGTACTCGACCCCACTGTGACGCACGGGCTGCGGATAAAGAGTCATCAGCTCCATGAATTCGGGCGGGATATCGGTCGAGACATTCAGTCCCAGCTCGCGGGCCATGCGGGCCGTGATGGGATAGTCGTGCGTCCAGATGCCCTCGGAGAGCTTTTTCGCCAACGCTTCTGCTGCCTCGTCATCCATGCGGCCGGATACCAGCTCACGCACCACACTGCGCACCTGATTGATGGCCATCTGTGCCTGATCCGCCATGATGAGCGTCTGATCATCCACTTTCTCTGTCGGTTTTTTCTCCACGGCGCGCAGAATGGAGGCTGCCGGGGATTGACCGAGCTGAGGATCCACCGGCCCGAGCACGGTATGTTCGGCCATGATAATCTCATCTGCGGCGAGGGAAATCAGCGTCCCGCCGGACATGGCATAGTGCGGCACGATGACCCGAACCGGTGCCGGATGCTGCTTGAGGGCCCGGGCTATCTGTACGGAGGCCAGTACCAGCCCGCCGGGTGTATGCAGGACCAGATCAATGGGTACGTCCTTGTCTGTCAGATGAATGGCGCGCAGCACTTCTTCCGAATCCTGCACATCAATGAAGCGCATGAGCGGGAAACCCAGCAGGCTCATGGTCTCCTGCCGGTGTACCATCATGATGACGCGGCTCTTGCGTGCCTTTTCCAGCTTGGCGATGCCCTTGATGCGGGCCGTTTCCAGCATACGCTGGCGCAGTACCGGCTGGATGGCCGTGAGGATGAAGAACAACCAGAAAAGCTGTGTGATATCCATACGAGTCTCCTGTCTAGTCAGAAAAAGCTGCGCCAGGACACTTCGTCCCGATAGAACCGCAAGTTGCGCAAAGGATGCAGGAACAGGCGGTAGACGGCCATACCCGCCACGAAGCCTCCGATATGTGCCCACCAGGCCACCCCACCTGCATTGGCTGGCATGACCAGAGAGGCCAGCCCGGGCAACAGTTGCATGCCAAACCAGCCGATCAGGTAGAGCGTGGCCGGAATGGCAAAGAAAAACGGAATGAACAGGACCGGCACCATCATGATGATTTGTGAGTGGCGGAACATCAGAAAGTAGGCACCCAGGACACCTGAAATGGCGCCCGATGCCCCGACAGTGGGGATCCGCGAGTCGATATTGAGCAGATAATGCACCCATGCGGCGGCCAGCCCGCAGAGGATGTAGAAGAGCAGAAAGCGCCAGGGGCCCATGCGGTCTTCCACGTTATCGCCGAAGATCCAGAGCGTCCACATGTTGCCGATCAGATGCATCCAGCCTCCGTGCACGAACATGCTGGTCACAAAGGGCCAGTAGTCATCCAGTGCCAGGCCGGCCCAGATGGCCCATTCCGGATGGGAGTACCGGGCGGGCACCAGGCCAAAGACGTACATGAAGCGTTCCTGCAACTCAGGTGGCAGGGAGATCTGAAAGAGGAATACAGCGCTGTTGATCCCGATCAGCAACCAGGTCATCCATGGCACGTACCGACTGGGAATGGAATCGCGTATGGGGAACATGAATACTCTCGCCGGACAGACTGCTGTACCTTACCTGATATGGGCATCAGGAACCACTCTTCAAGCGTGACAGGGCGCACGGGATTGGCTAGGGTGTTTACGACGCCCCCAAGGAACACGTATGGAAACCCTCGAACGCCTTCTGGATCTGACACGCCCCTGGCATGCACTGGCCGAAACACTGGTCATCAGCATACTCGTACTGTGGGGCTTTCATCAGGCGCTGCTGGGCCGGCACAAAAGCCTGTCCGCTGAAAAGCAGTTCGCCCGCCAGCTCATCATGCTGGGGCTGACGCTGATCGCCATCACCGCCAACATCCTCGCGCTGCCTGTCTCCGAGGGCATGCACGCTCAGATTCTGGGCTTCGTCGGGCTGCTGGTCTCCGGCGCCTTCGCATTCTCCTCCACCACCATATTCAGCAACATCATGGCGGGGATCATGCTGCGCGTCACCCGCCCCTTTCGCATCGGTGATTACATCCGGGTACAGAACCACTTTGGCCGGGTGGCCGACCGAGGATTGCTGGATACGGAGATCCAGACTGAATCACGTGAATTCGTGTCGCTGCCCAACAGCCTGTTCGTCCAGACACCAGTGAGTGTCATCCGAAGCAGCGGCACGCTCATCAGCTGCCAGGTTTCCATTGGCTACGATGTGTCACACCTGGAAATCGAACGGTTGCTGAAGCAGGCCGCAGAAACCTGCGAGCTGGCCGAGGCCTTCGTCATTGTGGAAGCACTGGGGGATTTCAGCGTGCAATACCGGGTGAGCGGTTTGCTGGAGGATATCGGGCACCTGGTGAGCAAGCGTTCAGCCCTTCACGCGGCAGTGCTGGATGCACTTCACGGTGCCGGCATCGAGATCATGTCTCCCAATGTCATGGCTCAGCGTCCGCTTCCGCCCGATGCCCGCCTGATTCCGCATCCCGTGACCCGTGTTCCCGAGGCGCCGGACGCGCCCAAGGTGGAAGATATCGCCTTCGATACGGTGCTGGCCAAGGAAGACCTGCTCAAGCGTAAAGCCGCCTTCAAGGAAAAACTGAAGCAACTCAAGGCACGACTGGATCATGCCGAAGGTGATGCCCGCAAGCAGATTGAAACGGCGATCCGGCGCATAGAGGCCTATCTGGATACGCTGGAAACAGCCCGGGATGAACTGAACGATGCACGCAAATCTTCGGATACGTAGTCAAGGCCACCCCAAAATGCTAAAAATGTACTAAACTGAGTAGAAATCACCCTGCGGAGCCGCGGAGCTGCACTGCCCATGAACACCGATCAATTCGACCACCTGCTGGCGGAACAACAGGCCATCATTGAAAAGATCGCGCGGGGGGCGCCGCTGGGAGAAACGCTCGACTCGGTCTGCCTGTTCGTGGAAGCCACGCTCGCCCGGGATGACGCCCGTTGCTCGGTGTTGCTGCTGGAGGGTGACAGACTGCGGCACGGCGGTGCTCCGAGTTTGCCCGCCGACTACTGCCAGGCGATTGACGGTGTACAGATCGGCCCGATAACAGGCTCCTGCGGCACCGCCGCCTTCCGCCGAGAGCAGGTCATTGTCACGGATATTGAAAACGACCCGCTATGGGCCGATTACAAGGCACTGGCGTTGCCGCATGGCTTGCGCGCGTGCTGGTCCACCCCGATCCGGGGGCATGACGATACCGTGCTGGGCACCTTTGCCATCTACTACGGAGAGGTGAAGGCCCCGACGCCCTGGCATCTTGAGCTGATCGACCGGTTCACGGATTTGTGTGCAATCGTGATTGAGCGGGACCAGGCCAGGCGGCGTGAACAGCAGCTGGTCGCCGAGTTGCAGGCCAGCAACGAGAAACTCCGTGTTTTCACCCGGCTGATGCCTGACCTGGGCTTCATTCTCGATGAAGACGGCCGGTACGAAGCGATTTATGGCGCCAATGAACATTTGCTGTACACGCCGGCTGATCAGCTGCTGGGGCGGAAGATCTGTGACGTACTGCCTCAAGATGCGGCCGCCGACATGATGCGCGTCATTCGCCGCACGCTTGCGACCGGTCGCCAGCAGGTCATTGAATATCGTCTGGAGATCGGCGGACAGGCGCGCATTTTCGAAGGCCGCACGGCACCGATCCAGCATTATGATGCGACACATCCTGAACGCCGTCATGTGCTGTGGGTGGCCCGGGATGTGACCCAGCGCCACACGGCCGAGGCACAGATCCGCAAGCTGGCGTTCTTTGACCCCCTGACGATGCTGCCCAACCGTCGCATGCTCAATGACCGGCTTCAGGCACTCAGCGAGCACAGCCAGCGCTATCACGACGTGGGTGCCCTCCTGTATCTGGACCTTGATCATTTCAAGCGCATCAATGACAGCCTCGGTCACAGTGTCGGCGACAAGCTGCTGGTGCAGGTTGCCGACCGCCTGCAACACCTGCTGCGCGGCACCGATATGGTGGCCCGCATTGGTGGCGACGAGTTCGTCATTGTGCTGGACAACGAGCCCGGACAACCGTTTGAAATGGCCGAGCATGCCGCCGAGGTTGCGCAGCGCGTGCTGGACGAGCTGTCCCACCCGTTTGCTCTGGAAGGCAGCGAGTATCGGATCGGCGGAAGCATCGGCATCGCATTGATTGACGCAAAGAGCTGCAGCCTGGATACGCTGCTCAGGCAGGCCGACATCGCCATGTATCATGCCAAGTCGAGCGGCCGCAACACCTTCGCCTTCTACGACCCGGCCCTGCAGGAGGCAGTGGATCTCTACCTGCGCACCGAAAAGGAGCTGCATGCCGCACTGGAAAACGACGAGCTGTTTGCCGTATTTCAACCGCAGGTCAATGCCCGGGGGTGCATGACGGGTGCGGAAGCCTTGGTTCGCTGGCAACACCCGACCCGGGGTGTGCTGACCCCGGATCACTTTATCCATGTAGCCGAACAGTGCGGATTGATTGGTCAGCTACAGGAAGTGGTGACGCGCTGCGCCTGCCACTTCGTGAAATCTCTTAATGCCGTTCACCCCTTGCCGGAAAATTTTCGGGTGGCCATCAATCTCAGTGCCAGCCAGTTCCAGTTCAACCCGCTGTCCACCACGCTTGAAGTGGTCGAGGCTGAAGGGGTGCCGCCCTCACGTTTCACGCTGGAGCTGACCGAGCACCTGCTGGTCGAGCCCACCCGGGAAACCCGTGAGTACCTGAGCGCCCTGCGCAAGGCCGGCTTCAAGCTGTCCATCGACGACTTTGGAACCGGCTACTCTTCACTGGCCTATCTCAAGAACTTTCCGGTCGATGAAATCAAGATTGACCGCAGCTTTGTGGATACATTGTCCGAACGTTCACCGGAATCACCCATCATTGATGCCATTATCGCTCTGGCACGCAGCTTTGGCTTCCATCTCGTGGCCGAAGGGGTGGAAACGGCCGAGCAGGTGAACATTCTTGCCGGACTCGGCCTGACCTGCTTTCAGGGCTACTACTTTGCACGCCCGATGCCGGCAGAAGACGTGCTCTCGCGTTATCGGCAGCAACTGGAGGCCACGCGCTCGGCCTGAGACGGGCTTTCGTCAATAGCCAGTGCAGGAATCAGCATCAGACGCGACGCGCGCGGGCGAGCCAGGCGGACCATCAGGCGCCAGACCCCGGACAGTGCGACCAACACCAACAGGCAGCTGCCCAGTGACGCCAGCACATGCGCCTGCAGACCGGCGAGCTGATAGACCGTGACTGCGGTGCCATAGGCTACCGCCAGTGTCCAGAACGCGGCAAATCCGGCCCAGAACCCGCCCTGCTCACGCACCATCGCGCCCAGGGTGGCCAGACAGGGCGTGTAGAGCAGGATGAAGACCAGATAGGCCAGCGCCGCGCCGGTGCTGTGAAAGCCCTGACGAAGCTGCCCGAACATGGCCCGGTCCGTGTTGGCGGCATCGGCCGTGGCCGACGCCAGACCCAGCGGGTCCAGGATCTGGTCTGCCAAGGCCGACATGTTGGCCGGAACGGAGGCCAGCGCGCTGGCAAGCCCCGCCCGAACAGCTTGCCACCCGGGCTCCATTCCCTCATCCGGCTCCGCCGCCCGGTATAGGGTGTCCAGGGTTCCGACCACAACTTCCTTGGCAAACACGCCGGTAAAGATACCCACGGTGGCCGGCCAGTT
>RFIV01000335.1 GCA_003695085.1 Gammaproteobacteria bacterium | reverse complement strand
TCCCTGAGGAATCAGGTAGTTGCGCCCGTAACCCGGACGTACGGTGACCTTGTCACCCAGATTGCCCAGATTGGCAACCTTTTCGAGCAGAATGACTTCCATCTTGCTTAACCTCATCTCTGGGGCGAAGCGGTGCTTCGCCGGCTGTTCTTACAGATCGTGGCTGTCGGTGTACGGCAGCAGAGCCAGGTAACGGGCGCGCTTGATCGCGGTCGCCAGCTGACGCTGGTAGCGGGCCTTGGTACCGGTAATACGGCTCGGAACGATCTTGCCGGTCTCAGTGATGTAGCCCTTGAGCAGCTCGATATCCTTGTAATCGATCTCTTTGATGCCTTCAGCCGAGAAACGGCAGAACTTGCGGCGGCGGAAAAAACGTGCCATGGATGTGCCCCCTTACTCTTCGGATTCAGTCTTGGCTTCGGCGTCGTCGGACTTCTTCTCGGTCTCCTGACGGGGAGCCGGACGCTCGTCGCGACGGTTTTCACGGCTTTCAGCCGCCTTGATCGGGGACGGTTCGGTGACGGCGTCCTTGCGGCGGATGATCAGGTCGCGCAGGATGGCATCGTTGAACCGGAATGCGTGGGCCAGCTCGTCGAGGGTGGCCTGGTCGCATTCAATGTTCATCAGCACGTAGTGCGCCTTGTGGATCTTTTCGATCGGGTAAGCCAGATGGCGACGGCCCCAGTCTTCCAGGCGGTGAATCTTGCCGCCATTGGAGGTGATGTTCGAGGTGTAACGCTCGATCATCGCGGGAACCTGTTCACTCTGATCCGGGTGTACCAGGATCACGATTTCGTAGTGACGCATTGTATCTCCCTTCGGTTTAAGGCAGCCGGCGAACGGTCAGTTCGGCCAGCAAGGAGTTGAAACAGTGTTTTCAAGAGGCGGGAATTTTAGTGAGTTGGCGATCAAAATGCAAGCAGAATCGGGGCCGTCCGGCGCGTGTATCCGGGATCGCGCTTCGGGCGCAGGGCCCGGAGAGTCGCCAGCGTGCAGGGCGGCGGGACGTCAGTCCGCGATCGCTAGCCGTCCATGGGTCTCGAAATCCTTCAGCCGCTTGCCCCAGGGGGCCAGATCCAGGCCTTGTGCAGCCAGCCAGTCCGGGTTGTAGTAGGTGTCCAGATAGCGTTCGCCCGGGTCGCAGATCAGGGTGACAAGGCTGCCTTGCTGACCGGCCGCGATCATTTCGCTGGCGAGGACCAGCGTGGCGGCCAGGTTGGTGCCGGTTGATCCGCCACAGCGCCGGCCGAGATGGGCGTGCAGCCAGTGAATGCCTGCCAGGCTCAGGGCATCCGGGATGGTCATCATGCGGTCGATGACTGCCCGCTGGAAGGACGGCTCCACCCGGGGACGGCCGATGCCTTCAATCCGGGAGCTTGCCTTGAGCGTCAGGCTGGCGTCACCAGTGCGGTAATAGGTTTCAAACACCGAGTGCTCCGGGTCCGCCACGCAGAGGCGGGTACGCTCCAGATAATCCGGCCGGTAATGAATGTAGCGACCGAGCGTTGCGGAGGTACCACCGGTGCCGGCGCTGACGACGATCCAGTCCGGAATGGGGTGGGGCTCCCGCTTCATTTGCCCGAACAGGCTTTCGGCGATGTTGTTGTTGCCCCGCCAGTCGGTGGCGCGCTCGGCGTAGGTGAACTGATCCATGTAGTGGCCGTTCAGGTCCCGGGCCAGCTGCTCGGCTGCGGTATAGAGCTCGGTCGCCGGTACCTTGTGACACTCGCCGCCGTAAAAGGCGATCTGCGCCAGCTTTTCGCCGGCGGTGTGTTCCGGCACGACGGCAATGAAGCGCAGGCCGAGCAGACGGGCGAAATAGGCTTCGGAGATGGCCGTACTACCTGAGGAGGCTTCGATGATGGGGGTGTCCGGCCCGATGAGACCATTGCACAGCCCATACAGAAAAAGAGAACGTGCCAGCCGATGTTTGAGGCTGCCCGTGGGGTGCGTGGACTCATCCTTGAAATACAGGTGAATGCCGTGGCGCGAAAGAATGGGCAGATCGAAGCGGATCAGGTGGGTGTCGGCGGAGCGCTGGTAGTCGGCCTGAATGCGTCGGATGGCTTCAGCGACCCAAAGACGGTCGGGGGCGGGCATGGTGTGGTATCCTTGTGTTTCGTGGACGGCAGACAGTTAAAGTTTAGCAAAACAGGGACGGCTTTCGGCTGTTTTTCCACGCCCCCGCGATTTGAGACCATGGTGGAATAGCCAAGGGGTGCAAAAAGGCGCAAATTTGGATTGGCATGCCCTTCAAAAAATATAAAATGGTGCGTTAGAAAGGTTCCGCTTGTGCCGGATGCAGGGATGACAGGATGAGGCGAATATTACGGGTTTTGGCTCAGGTGCTCGGGCTGGGGCTGAGTGCCGGAATTGTGATGGCTGATCCGCCTCGGGCACTGCAGGTTTCCGCTGCTCACATTCCCTACTATGTTGAAACCTCGGGTGAAGGCGTCTTGCTGGACTGGTTTGGCAATCTGACGCGCGATCTGCCCATCGACTTCCATATTGAAGTCTTTCCCCCCAAGCGTGCCCGCCTCATGTGGGAAACGCGTCGCGTGGATGTTTATATGCCGATGATCGATGGCCGGCCCGAACCGGGGGTGCTGATCAGCGAGCCTCTGTTTCATCAGAATGATCACGCCTTTGTCCGCGTCGGTACCGAGCCGGTTTGCAGCTGGGAGGCGTTGGCAGAGCGACACCTCAAGCTGGGGCTGACAGAAGGCTACGCGTATCCGGACGGCATGCAGGTGGTGCTGGGGGAGGACACCGGGCAAACGGCGGAGTGGGTCAATGGGGATGACCTCAATTTGCGCAAGCTGGTGGCCGGCCGGATTGATGTGTTTATCGGCGAATATTACTCCGGCCTGGCCATGATCCGGGAAATGCGCCTGGAGGAGTCGGTCATGGTCTCCCCCTGTCCGCTGGCGAGGCGGGAAGTCGGGATCGCCATGAAGGATACCCAGTCCAATCGCCTGTTGATGGAGGAGTTGAACCGGCGAATCCGGGAACGTCAAAGCGCTGATTCACTGGAAAAGCGCCTGCGACAGTTCGTGATGGCTGAGCTTCCGTCATCCGCCTGGGCGGAAAGCGGTTGGGGCGGCACGGCGCATGCGGTGCGGCATACGCCCTGACTGACCGTTCAATTCTCAGAACCTGTGCTGCCCACTTTCGATGGCGCTCAGGATCTCGGGCGTAAGCCGTGTGTAGGCCTTTTCACCCGGCAGGCGCACCCAGACTTCATCCTGTGGGTCATCCAGCTGATAACCGCGTTTCTGAATATCCACCTTGCGATACTTGAATGTCCCGGTCTTTTCGATGGCGTCCGTGATACGCAGGAACACCGGAACGGCGTAAGGGGGCAGGTTGCTGTCCAGATGGTTGGCCAGTGCGTCCATGTCAATGGCGTGTGACCGGTCGGCAGGCACGAGCGTCGCCATACCGGCCTTGCCGTTGGTACCGGGAATCTCGACGCCGTAGACAATCGCCTCTTCGATTCCCCCGAAGGCATCGAATATGTTTTCCACTTCGGTGGTGGAGACGTTCTCGCCCTTCCAGCGGTAGGTGTCGCCCATGCGATCGACGAACTGCAGGTGACGACAGCCCATTTCCCGCAGCACGTCGCCGGTATTGAACCAGGTGTCGCCCTTCCTGAAGCAATCCTTGAGGATGGCCTTCTCGG
>RFIV01000045.1 GCA_003695085.1 Gammaproteobacteria bacterium | reverse complement strand
CCAAAGACCTCGAGGTTTCAGTCGTTCATTATTCTGAATCCCAGCGCATCCAGCGCTCCGGACAGCCGTTTCGAACTGCCATGCAGATCGAGCCGGGTGCGTCTGAATGACCGCCGCACCCGATAGTGCTTGCGCAAGGCATCAAAGGCCTCGGCAGAAACGCTCCCGGACTGTCCCAGTACGCCGCGAAGCGCCCTGTCATCCAGCCGGACGTCATGGCAGGCGGTCACCAGATGCCGTGCCACCTCACGAAGGTTATCGGCCTCACTGAGACAAACTTTACGCCACACGGGCTCCGGCAGATATTGCCCCAGCTTGCGCCGCACAGGCAGCCCAACCGCCTGGCACAGGGCCTGATAGATCATTTCCGTGCCCTGGCATTTTCCATCCAGACTGTAGCCTGCAACATGGGGGGTCGCAAGACGCACGGACCGAATCAACTCACCGGACACCTGAGGCTCGGATTCGAACACGTCCAGCACCGCATCCAGGCGGCCGGCCCTGATCGCTTCCAGCAATGCGGAATCATCAACCACGCCGCCACGCGAGGTATTGATCAACACGCTGCCAGGCTGCATGACTTGCAGCGCACGCTCATCAATAAGGTGGTGCGTCGGCCACTGACCGTCCCGGGTGAGTGGCACGTGCAGAGTCACCACATCACATTTCAGCACGTCTTCAAAGGAGTCGAACGGGCCCTCGCCCGCCGCTTCACGGGGCGCATCATACACTTTCACCACACAGCCAAGGCGCCTCAGTGTACTGGCCAAACGGCTGCCAATCTGCCCGTGTCCGATCACACCATAGCGCTTGTCCAGCCACTCAAAACCATGAAAGGTATCCAGGTAGACCAGAGCGCTGATCACATGCTCCACCACCGACTCCGCGTTGCAGCCCGGTGCGCTGGCCCAGCGAATACCCTGCGACTCCAGCCATTGGGTGTCCAGATGGTCGGTGCCGATTGTGGCCGTGCCGACAAAACGTACGGAAGAACCTGAAAGCAGCGCCTCGTTGACAGGGGTCACCGACCGCACCAGAAGTACATCCGCATTGCGGACGTCCTCGGCACATATCGCTCGCCCCGGCCGCGTGACAACCTCCCCGAGCTCCCCAAAGAACGCCTCCAGAAGGGGAATATTCTCATCGGCCACAATCTTCATGTCAGTCAGCCACCCGCGCTCTTGTCTGCGTCAGCTTTCGGCTCCAGGGACTTCACGTCTGTCTGCTGTGCCAACTGACCGGCCTTTTCGTCCCCGGATGACGACTTCACATTCGGATCCTGTGTGCTTTCCGGACGCTCGGCCTGCTCAGCCCGCTCTTCCGCCTGAGCATTCTTCTCTTCCGCTTGAGCATTCTTCGCCGGGGCCGAACCGGAAACTGCCTCGGCCTGCGTGTCCGCTGCACGCTCAGCCGGCTCGTTCCGGTTCCAGGGCGCATCTTCGGGGTGCAGCAACTTGAGCGGCTTGCCCAGAAACGCTTCCAGATCAGGAATCATGAAGGAGTCGTCCTCACAGGCAAAGCTGATGGAGATGCCATCTTCTCCGGCGCGCCCCGTGCGCCCGATGCGGTGGACGTAATCTTCCGGGTCTTCCGGCAGGTTGTAGTTGATGACGTGCGTCACCCCGTCAATGTGAATGCCGCGTCCTGCAACGTCCGTGGCCACAACGACCTGCAATTGTCCTTTCTTGAAACGATCCAGGGTGCGAATGCGCTGCTGCTGATTCAGTTCGCCGGATATCATGGCGACCTGAAGCCCTTTCTTGGCCAGGCGCTCGTTGAGGCGTCGTGTCTCATCTCGCCTGTTGCAGAAAACAATCACCCGGGTCGCCTCCGGCTGCCTGAGAATACTGAGCAGGAAGTCGAACTTGTCTTCACCCGGCAACATGTAAACCTGCTGGTCAATGGTGTCTGCAGGCAACGTATCCGGGGACAACATGACCTTCACAGGGTTCTGCGTCCAGCGCTCGGTCAGATTGATGATATCCTGCGTAAACGTGGCGCTGAACAGCAGTGTTTGCCGGATGCGCCTGGGTGTCTGACTGATAATACGCTTGACGTCCGGAATAAACCCCATGTCCAGCATGCGGTCTGCCTCGTCCAGCACCAGCAGCTCCACCTGGTCCAGATAGATGTCCCGGTTTCCGGTGTGATCCAGCAAACGGCCGGGGGTGGCCACGAGAATATCAATCGCCTCATTCCTCAGGCGCTGGCGCTGCTTTTCCAGAGCCGTCCCGCCGATGACAGACACCAGATTCAGAGGCAACCCCTTGCACAGTCCACGGGCATCCTTCTCGATCTGAAGCACCAGCTCTCGCGTCGGTGCAACGATCAGAGCGCGGGGTTCGCTTGCATAGCGCTTTTCCAGCGGTACCCAGGGCTCAAGCAGACGCTGAATGATGGTAATGAGAAATGCGGCCGTCTTGCCTGTACCGGTTTGGGCCTGACCGACAACATCATGACCCTTGAGCGAGTGGGGCAAGGTTTGAGCCTGAATGGGCGTACACTGTTCAAAGCCCTGCTTGCGAATATTTTCAAGCAGCCCCGGATGCAGGTTCAGCGCATCAAAGCGTAAGGAAGGCAGTTCTGTTTGGGTGTCCATTGATGTGTGTCGTTCTCGCTGTCAGATTCAGAATATGCAATGGGTTCAGATTATAACCGCTTTGTCGTGAAAAGCGCGGGTAAAACACGTTGCGCGTATCCATGGCGCTCAAGATGTCCAACCCAGTCCCGGGCACGCGGAGGAATCCCCTCACCTGCAGCCATGCGGGCCGCTTCTCTCGCAACGGACTCACAAAAGGCCGGAGAGGGGCCGATTCCCGCCGCAAGATTATCCGCGCTGACCCAGAATCTGACCCCCAGTTTTTCAGCCATCCACCATTCCAGCGCCTGAGGGCGCACCTCCAGGCGTTCAAATTCCGCCTGCTGCGCGGCATCACGACCATCCGGCGCATACCAGTAACCGTAGTCAACCTGCTGTCTTCGCCTTGCACCGGCTATCATCCAGTGTGCAATTTCGTGCAGGGCGCTGTTGACGCTGTCCTCCCTGTAACGAATTTCCGCCTCTCCGGCGCCTGTTTCGGATACCGGCAGGTACAAGGGCTCGTCATAGCCGCCCGCCAGTCGAGTCTGCCAGCGAGGTCGAGCCCAGTCATTGAACAGCCTTTCCAACTCTGATGCTTGCATGACACCGTTTGATCTGCTCAGTCTGGCGACACTATACACAGAATTCATCTACCGGCAATCGGGTGTTGAGCATCCATGCATCATACTCGTCCAGACACGCATCGCATGCAGCAAGCACCAAATGGACTAGACCCGGGGCCTATTATGGTAACGGTATGTAACCTTCCGACATATATCAACATTCCGGAACTAAACCGCCGTATAATTGTCGCATCTTCAACGTGGTAGAAAGACCTTCTCATGAGTTTTCGCACGCTTCAAAGCTACGCATGGACCCTGCTTCTTGCAGGACTGCTCTCATCGACTGCCTGGGCCGTCTCACCGCTCAGCGCGCTGGGCATGACAGCTCTTTCCGGCAGTGAGCCAGAATTCCTGCCCGTAGACGAGGCATTCCGCTTTTCCGCGGCACAGGATGACAAGGGCCTGGTTCTGAACTGGCGCATCACCGAAGGTTACTACCTCTATCAGGAACGCATCCACGTCAAACCGCTGAATGACGCCCCGCCTGCGGGAGAGCCGGTCTTTGACCGTGAAGGCGAGCTCAAGGATGATCCGAACTTCGGGCAGGTAAGGGTCTTTCATGATCAACTTGCCGTCCATGTCCCCGTCAGCAGTACAGAGCCTGTCGAATATCAGGTCAGCTATCAGGGGTGTGCGGAGGCAGGCCTGTGCTATCCCCCGCAGAAACGAACGGTAGCGTTTGTACCGGGAACCTCGCCCGAGGTCACCCCGACCACCCAATCAAGCCTTCCGGCCGAGCCACTGAATACCGAGTCTGCCTCGGATCTGGCGCGTGCCCTCGGTGGCAACTCAGCCTGGGTGACGCTGCTCATTTTCCTGGGCCTGGGGATCGGCCTGGCGTTTACACCCTGCGTATTCCCAATGATTCCCATTCTGTCGTCCATCGTGACAGGTCAGAAGCACATCACGACTGCCAGGGCCTTTGCCCTGTCGTGGGCCTATGTCATTGGCATGGCAGCTACCTATGCCGCCGCTGGCGTACTGGTGGGCGTATTTGGGGCAAGCGCCAATATTCAGGCTTACATGCAGGAACCCTGGCTGATCACACTCTTTGCGACCCTGTTTGTCGCACTGGCCCTGTCCATGTTCGGCTTCTACGAACTGCAGCTTCCTGCCTTTCTCCGTGACCGCCTGTCTGCCCGAAGCAATGCGGCCGAAGGTGGCAGTCTGTCCGGCGCCGCAGCCATGGGCGTGTTCTCGGCACTGGTTGTTTCCCCCTGCGTGAGCGCGCCTTTGGCCGGTGCTTTGGTCTACATCTCTACCACCGGAGACGGGGTGTTGGGGGGCCTGACGCTCTTCACACTCGGTATCGGCATGGGCATTCCCCTGATACTGATTGCCGTCGGTGGCAAGCACTGGCTGCCACGTGCTGGCGGCTGGATGGAGTCCGTCAAGGCCGTTTTTGGCGTGTTGTTGCTGGGTGTAGCGATCTGGCTGCTGGAGCGCATCCTTCCGGCCCCCCTGGTTCTCGCGCTATGGGCGTTGCTCGCCATCTGTTCTGCCGTTTACATGGGTGCGTTTTCCAATCCGGCAACCAACTGGCAAAAGCTGTGGAAAGGCCTCGGCCTGGCCTTGTTTGTTTACGGGCTGATGCTTCTCGCCGGCGCGGCCCTGAAAGCGGAAGATCCGCTCAACCCACTGGAGCCACTGGCACGGGGTCCGATTGCTGGCGGCGGCTCCGGTGTACAGCCGGTCAAGGCCGGGTTCATTACCGTGCATTCGTCAGAAGATCTGGATCGGGTCCTCGCCGAACGCCGGGGCAAACCTGCTTTTGTGGACTTTTACGCCGACTGGTGTATCAGTTGCAAGGTTGTCGAGCGCGAGGTCTTTACTGATCCCCAAGTCAGCCAGATGCTGCAAAAGGTGACGCTGATCAAGGCCGACATCACAGAAAACGATGACGCGAATCAGGCCCTGCTCAACCGCTTCGGCCTCTACGGCCCCCCCGCCTACCTGTTCTACAATCAGGACAGCCAGATCCGGAACGACCTGACCTGGATTGGCGAGGTCGATACCCCCAATCTTGTGCGCATCCTCAAGTCACTGCTTGGATCAGCGAGTTAAGCACGCGCACTCAACTGCTCTGAATGCGGATCCGGTAAACAAATATCTGATCCGCCTCGCCCGCCTCCAGCAATTCATGCCCGAGAAATTGGCAAAACTTTGGAATATCCCGCTGGGTAGACGGATCCGTCGCCCGGATTTCCAGCACCTGTCCTCCCTGCATTTCCGCCACCTTGGCGTGCAACAGCATGACCGGCTCGGGGCAGAACAAGCCGGTTGCGTCCAGAACCTCGTCCGCTACATACTCTGACATCGACTACACTTCTATCCAGATACGCTTGAGGAGCACATTGTATATGATCCGCGTGATGATTGAACGCCACATCATGGAAGGTGCCAGTGACGCCTATGCACAGGCTGTGCGCGAGATGATTCAGTTTACAGTGCGTGTACCCGGTTTTTTGTCAGGCGAGGCCTTTCGTGACCTTCAGGATGATCACCGCCGATACGTCATGTCCAAGTGGCGCTCACTGGAAGAGTTTGAGGCCTGGTGGAACTCGGCTGACAGAACACGGCTCATGCTGGCGGTTCAGCCCTTGCTGCGAGAGCCCGAGAAAGTCCATATCATGGTGCATGACTGAGGTCTGAAGTGCTCCTGGCACATGATGGCAATCAAATCACACATGTCTGGAGTCAGGCAGACGGCTGGCCGACTGGTGGCGCCCTGTCGGATCTCTTGCCGGATGGCGCGCCGGCAAAGCTGAAGGCTCGCTGGCGAGCAGCCCTGCGCGAGGCTTGCCCCATACAGCTGATCACCCCCGATGCGTCAGGCGACCTGCATGTCATCCGTTTCTGGCCGGCCCGCGATTCACAACCGGGCTGGGTCAGCATCACGCCCGCCAACACCCAGCAAGCGCGCCGCTACACGGTCTGGCAAACGCATCAACGCCCACCTCATCCACTCAAGCTGCGCGGAGCGGTCACGCGAACGCTGCTGGTGTTCGCTCCTGCACTTCTGGCCCAGTTCCTTTTCAACACACTTCCCGAAAACTGGCAATGGGCGGGCGCCTTGACCGTTTCGCTTATCATGGCAGCCGGAGTCGCTCGCTACTT
>RFIV01000334.1 GCA_003695085.1 Gammaproteobacteria bacterium | reverse complement strand
CTGGATCTGTTCAGGAAAGGCAGCAGTGACGCGAACATCTGGGAGACCATCACCAAGACAGGCTTCACTGCACCCAGCCATCCGTGAAACGCAACGGGTAGTTCACTCAACAACGAAAAAAGCCCGGGGATCGCTCCCCGGGCCATCAAGTGGGCCCCGCACGTATAGGGGGCACGAGTTTCGTTGCCGACTTCAGATCACTGGGGTGTCACATCCTGAAAATCAGAAATCAGTCCCTTCACCTTCAAGTCAAACCGACCTCCGTTGTTATTGGCTGACTTGAGCCTCAAGGTGTAGGTACCTGCAGGTAACTCATTCGTTACGAGATGGTTGACTAACAGACTAGTGCTGCCACCGAAGTTCGTTTCCGGAGTCCACTCCAGACCTGTTTGATCCAGCAACTGATACCTTGGGTGCGTCGAAGAAGAGTCCAGCACCAGCAGATCAATTGCTGACCTTTCTGAAAGCGTAATCTGGTATTCGAACCAGCTATCGCCCCCCGGAGCCCACACACCCGATACTGAATATTCCTGAGCATTCACCTTGGTAACGGGCACAGTCAATCCAAAGAGCCGGAGGGTGTAGTCAACATCCTTGTCTGTCGTATTGTTCAACCCCACAACCAGTTCGTAGTCACCCGGTTGCAGCACTTGCCCGCCTGCAGAGGTTTCATTTGTATTGTCCGTAATCCGGATATCAATCGGATACCCATCACGCCTCATCTCCACGTAGTTTCTTGCGATGCTGCCCGTGTTGGAGTACACAAGATCGAATCGCGTTTCTTCCTCGAGCGTGAAGCGATAATGATCATTGCGATACGATTCAAAGTTTGCACCCGCCGCATAAGGCAATGTACCGGTTATTTCGCGGATTTCCGGGTTGATCTGGCTGAAACCGGACACCGGCCCCACCAGCGTGACGCGACCATTCTCTTCCGTTGCATTGGCCGTAACCGCCAGCTCGTAGGTACCTGCCGGCAGCTCTTTGACCCAGCTCTTCGACAAAATTTCCCCACCTGAGACCAACGTGCCATCTTCGTTCAACAAGAAAGCAGTAACCTGTTGATTGCTGGTCACATCAAAGTCAATGTAATCATGCCTGTCAACCGTAAAACGGAACCAGGGGTTTCGAATACTGACCTCTTTAGGATCACCGGTAGACCCCCTGACACCGCTCTCCCATCGGGTCGAAATCCAGACCTTTCCAGCAGCAATTTTCTGGGGCTTTGAGATATCCCCCGTCAGCTCAAGAGAGAAGCTACCAAAAGCGCCCCGGGTAGTCGCTGCAATAGCAGTGTATCGCCCCGGCTCCAGGCTGATACTGTTGGACGAATAACCCACACCATTGCGCACAACCCCCAGTTCATCCACGATGAAAACCCTGCCGCCGGCACCAGAGATCAATGCGTAACTGACTGTACCTTCGCTCTGCACATCAAATACGTAATGAGGATTCCGGTGGCTCGCGTAATGAAGACTGGATTCAGAAATAGAGGTTCCGCCAGCGGTATCCCAGTTATCTTGAATCCGGTATCCGCCGGTGATGGACTCAACCGTAACCTCCACCACGTCAATGCCTTCCTCGATCAGCACCGGCTCGTCATCACCACATTGCAGGTAGCGCGAACCATTGTTATAGCTCTGCAGGTAGCAGGCTACACCTTCGGGGACAACGCCATTACACACATACGCGGTGGCATCTTTTTCAGTCTCGATATCCAGCACACCGTTTCGGTTGTCATCCAGACCGCTGTAGATCCACAAACCACCCGTGGGGCAGTCCTCGTCGGCTGTCTTGGCTGCCGTGGCAATCACGGTGCTCAGACCGTCCGCGCCATCAGCCCCGTCCCTACCATCAGCGCCGTCGCGCCCGTTGCACAGCACCTGCGAGCTGCTTTCCTCGCCGGCATCCAGACTGCCATTGCGGTTCGCATCCAGTCCAAACAGGACCTTGATGCCACCGGCTGCGCAGCCTTCCTCGCCAAGGGCCACGGTTTGCGTATCGGTTACGGCATTCAGACCGTCCTGACCATCCGTTCCGTCCTGACCGTTGATGCCGTCTTGTCCGTCAGCCCCATCGGCCCCGTTTGCACCGTTGCACACCTCTGTAGAGCCCAGGATTTCATCCGTATCCAGCATCTGATCGTTGTCGAGATCCTGACCGTGATGAATGGTGACGCCACCGTCCGGACAGTTGGCGGAGGAAGTAAAGGTCTCGGTCTTCACCAGTGCAGCGGTACCGTCCTGACCGTCTGCCCCGTCTGTGCCATTGGTTCCGTCACGACCATCCACGCCATCGCGGCCGTCAGCCCCGTTACAGACATTTTGACGCCCCTGAACCTCACCGTCATCCAGTGTGCCGTCACGATCACTGTCGGCGCCATACACAATCTGAGTGCCGCCATTGGCACATGCCTCGGAGCCCTCGGCGAGTGTAACCAGGCTGACCAGCGTGGAGAGGCCATCGGTCCCGTTCACACCATCCTGACCGTCGGTGCCATTCTGGCCGTTACACAGGAGCGTGCTGCCGCTCTCTTCTCCGGCATCCAGCACGTTGTTGCGGTTGGCATCCCGCCCATAGTGGATACGCGTCCCGCCTGCAGCGCACGCATCACCCGGAGCCACTGCCACGGTTTTCACCAGGGCGTTCTGGCCATCTTCACCATCAGTGCCGTTTTGCCCGTCGGCTCCGTTGATACCGTTACAGACATTCTGGAAGTTGTCCACTTCCTCGGTGCTCAACATGCCGTCGGAATTGTCATCCAGACCGTATTCGATGCGGACACCGCCGTTGAGGCACACTTCAGGGCCCTCAATCACCTTGGTACGCACCAGGCTGGTCATGCCATCCAGGCCTTGCTCCCCTTTTTCACCATTGCAGACATATTGCACACTCTGCACTTCATCCGGCACAGCCAGCTGGCCATTTCCGTCCAGGTCCAGCCCGGTTCGTATACGCACACCGCCGGTCGGGCAGTTGTCATCGCCATAGGCCAGGGCTTCATTGGTGACCAGCGAAGTCAATCCATCCACACCATCCTGCCCATTGACGCCATCGCGCCCGTCACGGCCATCCTGGCCGTCCTGTCCATCCACACCGTGACAGAGATACTTCACCTGCACGTTGGGCTCGTCATCATCCAGCTTGCCGTTGCCATCCGTATCGGTCGCGACGCGCAGCTTGTACCCGCCTGCGGCACAGTTCTCCCCGGCGGGTTCGTCTTCCACTTCAATCAGGCTGTCTCGCCCATTGCGGCCGTTGCGGCCATTGCACACCTGATCCGTGCGCTTGATTTCGTTGGTATCGAGCAAACCATTGCGATTGAGATCCTTGCCAATATCCACGTATATGCCGCCTGTGGGACAGCTCGTGGATACCGGCACATTGGTCGCCTGATACATGATTTCCGCCGGCGGCGGTGTGGGAGTGGAGTCGGAGGATTCGTCTTTCTTGCTACACGCCGACAGTATCAATGCGCCCGCCACTAAAAAAGCTGCCGTGCGCAGCCTGCCGAGGTTGAGTTCTTGGCCTTTCATATCGGTACAGTCCTTTCCCTGTCAGGATTTATCGTTCTTATGCGTATGACAGAGGACTGCGCCCGATGGCCTCCCTGCCAAACGAACAAATTATACCCTTTGGCCTAGCTTTCCTGACGCCGATCCTGTTCGCTTTTGACTGTGACAGCCATCACATTCAACCATCAAATGTTTCGCATCCTGCACTCCTGTACCGTCTGCCGTGTAACCTGAGTCACCCCGCACAACACGATAATGCCGCCACATCCTGAGAAAAGGTCTGGGCACAGAGCTTGAGCCCTTCGGCCATTGTCAGATAGGGAAAGAGTTCACCCGACAGCGCCTGCACCGTCATCCCCGCCCGGATAGCCAGTGCGGCGGACTGAATCACGTCTCCGGCATTGTGCGCGAGCATCTGCACCCCCAGCAACCGCCCCGTGGTGCGTTCTGCCACCATCCGAATCAGCCCGCGGGTGTCAAAATTGGCAATCGCCCGTGGCACATGGGCCAGATCCAGAGTGCGCACGTCAGTCTCAATCCCTTGTTCGCGCGCCTCGGCGTCTGACAGCCCCACCCGGGCGGCCTGCGGATCGGTAAAGATCACTTCCGGCACCACCGACAGATCCAGCGTCGCGTCCCCGCCGGTCATGTTCTCGCCCGCCCGACTGCCTGCAGCGGCCGCCACATAGACGAACTGCGGCAGCGTGGTGCAATCGCCCGCGGCAAACACGTTTTCGTGGGTCGTGCGCAAATGAGCATCCACCCGGATGGCTCTGTCTTGCGTTTCGATGCCTGCGGCTGCAAGATTCAGCGCCTCGGTGTTGGGCGTGCGTCCGGTGGCCACCAGGAGTTGCTCGGCGGTCTTCACACCTGCACGGGTCTGCACATGAAAACACCGCCCGTCATGGGCCACCTCGCTGACGCCCGCTTCATCCAGCACTTCGATACCTTCCGCCTTCAGGGCATCGGTCAGTGCCTGGCTGATCTCCTTTGACCAACGCGAAAGCACCCGGCTGCGCGCCAGAATTGTCACGCGACTGCCAAGCCGGGCAAAGGCCTGGGCCAACTCCACGGCCACCACGGACGCCCCGAGCACGATCAGGCGGGGAGGAATCTGCTCCAGCACCAGCGCTTCGGTGGAGGTGATAAACGGGCTGTCCTGCAGCCCCGGAATCGGCGGAATGGCAGACCGGGCACCCGTGCCGATGAAGCACTTGTCAAAGACCCGGGTCTCCACTCGCCCATCTGGAAACGTCAGCCGGATATGCTGTCCGTCCTCAAACTGCGCTTCGGCCTGCTCTACGCGGATGTTGTCATGGCGCGCCAATACATCGGCATACTTGGCCTGTCGCAGGTTTTCGACCAGCGCCTGTTGCTGGTTCACCAGCGCCTTGCGGTCCACGTTTGGTTGGCTTGCTGAAATTCCCCCGTCAAATGGGCTCTGTCGCCGCACATGCACTACATGGGCAGCATTGATCATGACCTTGGAGGGCACGCATCCCACATTCACGCAGGTGCCCCCGAGCGTTCCCCGCTCCACAACAGTCACCTTCGCGCCCCGGGAGGCGGCCTTGAGCGCCGCGGCCGTGGCAGCACCGCCCGAACCGATGACCAGAATGCCCGGCCCCTGAGAACAGCATCCGCTCATGAGGTTTCTCCTTTGTCCGAGTTGACTTCACAACAATCCTGAACCGGCTTCCTGCGTACCCAGGCATACACGGTCAGCGCCACGAACAGAGCCAGCGCCGGGAGTAGCACAACATCCAGGTAACCGGTCCATGCCGACAACCCCACGGCCCCCAACACAATCACCAGTACCGGCGTAAAACAGCACAGTGCGGTCACCACGGTGCCGATGATGCCGGTTTTCAGCAGCATTCCGGGGTTCATGAGGCCGCACCCATACGCCCCAACCAAAGGCTGACACGGGACACAGTTTTCATTTTTTGCCTCCTTCCGAATCAATAAAACAAGGGCAAGATCAGGGGATTGAGCAAGGCCACCAAGATCAGCCCACACACCAGTATGAAGAGAATCTGATACAGGCGCCGCACACGTGGTATCGCACAAACTTCGCCTTCCGCACACTGCGTGACGGGTCGATAAATGCGCCGCCCGGCAAAGCCCACTGCAATCACTGCTGCGCCCAGAAACCAGTATTTGTAGGGTGATAGAGCCGTCAGCTGACTCATCCAGACGCCTGTCACCCCCAGTGAGACCA
The DNA here is from genome assembly GCA_003695085.1 of Gammaproteobacteria bacterium. Classification (GTDB taxonomy): domain Bacteria; phylum Pseudomonadota; class Gammaproteobacteria; order Pseudomonadales; family Oleiphilaceae; genus Thermohahella. The sequence continues at coordinate 776 of RFIV01000334.1, read as the reverse complement.
GCAACAACGGCCCCAGACAGCAGGCGGAGGCCAATACCGCACCCACTGCGCCGGCAAACAGTGATACACCCTCTTTGTTCATCGCTCAATTTCTCCCCGCTTCCGTACCTGTGGTAAACTTAAGTCCGTACCCGACTACGGAGTCAACTGTGTCTGCCCAATCATTAACCGTCGGTAAGCTGGCGCAGGTCACCGGCGTGCATGTCGAAACGATCCGCTACTACCAGCGCCGGGGGCTGTTGCGCATCCCGTCCCGCCCCATGAAGGGTATCCGCCGGTATGATGATTCGGATGTGCGCAGGCTGGCCTTTATCCGCCATGCTCAGCAATTGGGGTTTTCACTGGATGAGGTGGCCCAACTCATGCGGCTGGACGACGGCACGCACTGTGATGAAGCGCGGGAGCTGGCAACCGGCAAGCTGGCCGACGTCCGGCAGAAGATCGAAGGCCTGAGGCAGATTGAGGCGGTGCTGAACCGGCTGGTGACACGCTGCGAATCGGAAGGTGGTCATTTGTGCTGTCCGCTGATTGACGCGCTCTACGTGCTCTCTGGCCAGGCCCCCACCCGACCACCAAACGCCTAATCACCCAAAACGACACGGCAACACACCCTGTCGGAATCCCCCCGCTCACACAGTTCAATTTTGCCAACCGGGCCTTGGCCAAAGGCTTCAACTCGCCCACACCATCTACCCGACTCATCCTTCAGGGTCGCCGCCTTTGCAGACCGCAAAAATTTCAAACGCTAATTGCCCAGGTATTCTTATTTTTATATT